>JBJTWF010000001.1:0-15017 GCA_046081565.1 Flavobacteriales bacterium
AGAATACGATTTTGGTAACCGGGGCGGCAGGATCTATTGGCGCAGGACTCGTTAAGGAAATGGTGAAACTAGCCCCTAAAAAACTTATCCTTTTGGATCAAGCCGAATCCGCATTGTACGAACTGCAAACCGAATTGGGATATGCGTATAAAAACGCCCCCTTGCAATACCTCATCGCAGACATTCGCGACAAAAAACAACTGACCGAGATCTTCGAACGAGAAAAACCCTCCGCTGTGTTTCATGCGGCCGCCTATAAGCATGTACCCCTCATGGAGGACAATCCCAACGAGGCGATAAAAACCAACATTCAAGGCACAAAAAACATTACCGACGTAAGCATAGCGTTTGGTATTCAAAAGTTTGTTTTTATTTCAACCGATAAGGCGGTAAACCCAACCAACATTATGGGTGCAAGCAAACGCATCGCGGAAATGTACATTCAGTCTAAAAATGAAACGAGTAAAACGCAGTTTATTACTACGCGTTTCGGTAATGTATTGGGCTCCAACGGTTCCGTTATTCCCCTTTTCCAAAAGCAAATTGAGGCGGGAGGTCCCATCACGTTAACCGATGACAAAATCACCCGGTACTTTATGACCATACCGGAAGCATGTCAATTGGTTTTGGAAGCATTCATCATGGGGCAAGGGGGAGAGATTTTTGTTTTTGACATGGGAGAACCGATGAAAATCATCGATCTTGCCAAGAAAATGATTGCCTTAAATGGCTTTGAAGTGGATAAAGACATTGAAATAAAAATTACTGGATTACGACCCGGAGAAAAAATGTACGAAGAACTTTTGGCAGACCTGGAAACGACCTTACCAACCCATCACCCTAAAATACTCATAGCTCAAACAAGAAATGCGAGCGATTCCTTTGAAAACCGATTGAATACCCTGCTCTCAATAGATGATGAAGTGACCGAAAAGGTTAGAATTATGAAGGAAATCGTTCCTGAATTTATAAGCGAAAATTCTTCCTACAGTTCCCTTGACCATGCGTAAACCCTTTGAAGTTCAGATTCGATATACGGACATAGACTCCATGGGTCATGTGAACAATGCCACGTATTTTCAATATTTTGAGTTGGCAAGACTCCATTACCTCTCCGATTTTTTGGGTTTAGACTGGGACTGGAAAACTAAAGGAATCATTCTCGTTAAAAACGAAGCAGAATATTTTAAACCCACCTTGTTGACCGATAAACCAACGGTATCCTTGCGTGTAACCGATATTGGCACTAAACGTTTCAACCTCGAACATCTTTTGATGGTGAATGATTCAGTCCATGCGATAGGTCGATGCATCTTAGTTTGTTTTGACTACCAAAAAGGAGAATCCATTCCGATACCAGAAAAACTTCGTTCCTTCTTAGTAACTTACTCTTAAATCAAAACCATGAGTACCTTTATTCCTCGCGTCGGATTGATAATACCTCTCTTCGCGCTCCCAATTATTGGACTTACCCAAAACAGCCCATGCGGTAACCCGTTGGTTTATGGTGACCCTTCGCGCTATCTGAATTGTTACGAAAAGGTGGCTTACGATGAGGTACGAAACGTGTATTTAATGCGAAAGGACCTAAGCACGCCCTTTGATGGAACCTGTGAAGTGTGCACCCGCGGTGGATTAGTCATTGAGCGTATTTCAATAAAACAAGGGAAACGAAATGGGATTGACACATCCTATACTTCCACGGGATGCATCAGTTCGGTGCAATCCTACACCGTGGGAATGCCCAACGGAACCTTTCTTTTTTTCAATGACACCACTGGAATGTTGGAGCGAGAGGAAAACTATCAAATGGGAAAAAAACACGGTGCGACCAAACAGTATTATCGCTCCGGAAAATTATATTCTTCCCTTAACTACTCCCTTAAAATTCCCGACGGTCCACAGCTGTATTATTTTGAAGATGGAACCCTAATGCGAAAGGACCAATATAACAAAGGGGTAATGGATGGACTTCAAGTGGTGAATGCACCCAACGGAAAACCCATTTCTGAAACCAATTATAAACTTGGGAAAAAACATGGTAAAACAACGTTCTATGCAGACGCAGGTGCCGTAATTGGGGTGGAGAACTGGTATGAAGGCAAACGAAACGGGGTTTTTGAAAAATACAACGAAGCAGGTACGCTGTTGAGTAGAAAAGAGTACAACAAAGAAATTCCTGTAGGAGAACATCTGGTCAATGATGCAAAAGGCCGTATGATCCATCAAATTAAATACGATAAAAAAGGGATTCGCATCTATGAAATGGAAATTGACGAATATGGGGATAAAAAGGTACTTTATGATGCCAACAAACCTGCTCAAAAAATTGATGACGATCCTACCCTAACCCAACAGGGGAACACCAAAAAGGCCCAGAAGAAAAAAAAGAAGGAGAAACGAAAAAAGGAATAACCTAAACCCAACCTATCAACAAGCTTAGCCCAAGTAAGCATAACGCTGTAAAAACAAGGGTTTGTAATAGCGAAAAAGAGACTTTTTTCAGGGTAAACGTTCCAATAATAACGGCCAACAAAGCCCCAAAAATCCCAACCAGTAATGCAGGAACGGGAAGGGTATACAACGAAAAGGATTGTGTGTAGACCGAAAGACGTACGACATCATTGGCGACAGAGATCATGGCTCCCGTGGCAATAAATACCGCTTTATCTTTGATATTATCTATAAGAAAAATACTCCTTAAGGCTCCTTGATGGCCACTCAATCCACCAAAAAAACCGGAAAGTGCACCACCTAACCACAAGGGAACATTTTTCCATCGGTTATCCTTCCACCGTTCGATAACCGCAAAAAGCAACAGTAAGATTCCCATTAAGAACTTTATCAGGGTTACCGATTTTCCTTGAAGAAAATCTAAGCGATACAAAACCAAGGTATGCGTTACCAGCACGTCCAACAGAAGGGCACCAAATAAGGCAAAAACCATAGAGGACAACCCGAAGCGAATGAAAATCCGCCAACTTACAGCACGGTTTAACAGGACCTTGAAAACACTTTGACTAAGGTGAATGACGGCAATGAAGCTTATCGCAATTTCTGCAGGGTATAGGGGTAATAAAACCGCAAACAGCAGGGTACCTAAACCAAATCCACAAAAAAAGGTGAGAAATGTGGAAAGAAAAACAAGAATGAAAAGTCCCCAAAGCATTACATTTACAAAATTAAAACATAAAATGAATTCCATAGATCTACGAAGCGATACGCTTACCCTACCCACCCCCGAAATGTTGAACGCCATGATGAAAGCCCCCTTGGGAGACGATGTATTTGGAGAGGACCCAACCGTGTGTGCCTTGGAAGAATATGCTGCAGCCTTATTCGGTAAAGAAGCGGCCCTTTTCTGTAGCTCTGGAACACAAACGAACCAGATCGCGATTATGTGCCACACCCATCCCGGTGGGGAAGTGATTACCCACGAGGAAAGCCATATCTATAAATACGAAGGCGGAGGAATCGCCCTTAACAGCGGTGCTTCGGTAAAACTGATCCAAGGGAATATGGGCCGAATCCTACCAGCACTCATACCGGGAGCGATAAACAACCCGCTCGATGTTCATCTGCCACTTACGCAATTGGTTAGCCTTGAGGATACCGCAAATCGAGGAGGAGGTTCCGTATACGACATACAGGATATTAATGCCATCAAATCCATGTGTGAGGAATTCAGGCTTCCGTTGCATTTGGATGGCGCACGTGTTTTTAATGCCTTAACCAAAAACAAGATGGAGTCCAAGACCTATGGCAACCTATTCGATAGCCTTTCCATATGCTTGTCAAAAGGGCTGGGTGCCCCTGTTGGTTCTGTGCTCATTGGGTCGAAAGCATTTATAACAAAAGCCCGTAGAAAGCGAAAAGTGATGGGAGGAGGAATGCGTCAAGCCGGTATTATCGCTGCTGCAGGACTCTACGCGTTGAACCATCATGTTGAGCGCTTACAAGAAGACCATGATAACGCACAGCGCCTGGAAGCTTCGCTGCGCGACTTACCGTGGGTAGAGGAAATTTTACCCGTAGAAACCAATATTGTTGTAGTCCGTTTGAAAGACCCTTCCCGAAGGGATGAAATCATAGACCAATTAAAGAAAGATGACCTTCTTTGTATTGCGTTCGGACCCGGATTGATTCGTTTCGTTACCCACCTCAATGTAACACGAAGCATGATCGATCAAGCGGTAATTCTACTAAAAAGAATACGCTAAACGTAACCTTTTCGCTGAATTAGATTATAAGCCCTCGAGCTTACACTATGAGAAACAGCGCGACACTCCTCCTTATCCTCTTATTTTTCCCTTATTTATCGCAAAAAAATACCTGTATTTCCGAGGATAAAAAGCTCATAAAACTTATCCAAGGCCTAAGGGATGAGGCGAATTACGAAGCAGCCACTGCGCTTTTTAAAGAAGCCAATAAACTGTTTCCCGACAACGCTGAACTCCCCTATGTCATGGCAACGAAAGCCATCCAACAATCCAAAAACTTAGCCAACAAGAACAATGCGGATAACTATGTTCAACAAGCGTTGGTACTCTACAATTTATCCTATAAAAAATGTAAGACCTATCATGCGGAAAGCATTTATTTTCTTGCCTCCTATTACCTTAATAAGGGTGAACTTGAAAAAGCCATCCCGTTGTTAAAGGAGTATATTGACTTTCCAAAAGACGATTTTACACGGATCTCTTCCGATTATGACACCAAAGTGAAAAGCGCGGAATTCGTGGTAAAGAAATACGAAACCAAACAGCAATTCATTGAAAATGCGGTCCCTTTTTCTCCCTACCCTATCCTCAATGTTAGTTCAGCATTGGATGAATATTTCCCCATGCTTTCCCCCGATAATGACCTACTCTTTTTTACCCGCAAGGTTAATCGCAAGAATTTAGGCGATATTCTCGATAATATAAAGGAAGAATTTACGGTTGCCGAACGAGAAAACGAATCCATTAATACCTTTACCTACGGCGATCCCCTGCGAAGTCCCTTCAACACCCCCGCATTTTACAATTATGGAACCGCATCGCTGTCCGCTGACAACAAAGAAATGGTTATTTGTGCCTGTAAAAAAGACACCATCAATGATAAACCCTATTTAAATTGTGATTTATACACCACCACCTACAAGCGATCTGGTAAAGGAGGAAATGATTTTCAATGGAGCCCTTTAAAAAACATGGGCAGTGGAATTAATACCCCTGATGGCTGGGAAGCACAACCCTCCCTTTCTGCAGACGGGAAAATGCTTTTTTATGCCACCTATCGAAGGGGATCTCAGAACAATGACATTTACTATTCCATACGCAAAGACGATGGTTCATGGTCGGAAGGCCAACCCTTTACAGAAATAAATACCCCAGGAAAAGACAAAAGCCCTTTCTTTCATCAAGATGGAGAAACCCTCTATTTTGTTTCTGAATGCAGTGATACGCGAGAAGGGCTGGGTGGATTGGATATCTTTTACATTCGTAAGACCAAGGAGGGGTGGACAAAACCCGAGAACATTGGTTACCCCATCAATACCGAAGGGGATGAACTCGGAATTTTTGTTTCCACCCAAGGGAAAATTGCCTATTACTCCAGTTATCAAAACAACAACTGGAACATTTATGGTTTTCAATTACACGAGAAAGCCCAACCAAAATCCGTAATTATTGTAAAAGGAAGCCTTACGGATGAAAACGAAAAACCCGTTACCGACGGATCCGTAGAGTTAGTCTATGGAAGCTCAGGAGAAAAGGTAAACGTAGCGGTGAATAAGGAGGATGGAAAATATGCTGCAGTAGTTAAAATAAATCAAGATGAACCGGTTATTGTTAACCTTAAAAAAGAAGGAACAGCGTTTAATTCTAAAATTATAACCCAAGAAAATTTACAAAGCAACAGCGTATCCGTAGATTTAACCGTAGAAAAAGTTAAAGCCGGCAAACCCTATAACATCAACGATATTCTATTTGAGAGCGATTCTTACACCTTAAATAATACGGCTAAACTCATTTTGAATCAATTCGCTTCATACCTCAAAGACAACATGAGTTACAAAGTCGCCATTCATGGACATACCGATGACCTAGGAGATGATATGGCAAACCTACAATTATCACAAAATCGAGCTAAAACGGTAGCACAGTATATTATTAACCAAGGCATTGCAGCCAATCGAGTTAGTCACTCTGGCTTTGGAGAAAAACAACCCAAGTTCCCAAACCAAACGGAGGATAATCGGAGGAAGAACCGAAGAACAGAATTCTTACTGGTAGGACAATAAAAAGATGGATTAGGCTTCTTTGGAGAAAACTTTCTTTTCGCGGATTCTCGCTGACTTACCAGTGCGCTCTCTGAAGTAGAAAATACGTGCTCGTCGAACAGCACCACGCTTCACGATAGAAATCGATTCAATGAACGGTGAATTAACCGGAAAAATACGCTCCACACCAATATTCCCCGACATCTTGCGAACGGTAAACGTTTCGGTAGCACCACTTCCTCTTCGCTGTAAAACTACGCCTTGAAACTGCTGAATACGCTCTTTATTTCCTTCCTTAATTTTGTAATTGACAATGACGCTATCTCCTGCGCCGAACATAGGAAGTTCGTTTTTGGCAATTATTTCTTTTTGTATTTCACCAATTAAGTCCATAATCTTCAGTTTTTTCTATGTAAAACGGGGTGCAATATTACACTTTTTTTTTTAATTTATGTAATCTTTCGGATTAATTCGTGATGTAAATCAGAAAAGTAAAGAGGGCTATTAATCCATATATCAAGAACAAATGATGCCAAGGAGCGTGAAGTAAACCTTTACTATTCCCTTTTTTCGGACTTTCCTTGCCTTTTGAGGATGTTTTTTCATTCGATGGCGCGGTAACGGGCTTTTTTCGATTTAGTCCTGGACTTGGGGTCAATGGTTTGGAGTGCACGGAAGGCTTAGGAACAAGCTTTTGTTCGGAAACAATGGGTCTTTTCTGTTCTTTTTCTTGGGCGGGTGCAGGAACCGATTTGAATTTTTTCCAATTGAGAGGGCAATCCTTACCCAGGGTTACTCGATCTCCCTCAGCGAGTAAAACATAGCCTTTAAGCGCCTGACCATTAACATAGGTGCCTTCAGCAGAACCTAGATCTGAGATAAAAACATTTCCATCCGCGTCTGCAAATAATTCTAAATGCTCCTCCGCAACCCCTTCATGATCAATGACTACGTGGTTTTTACTCCCCCTTCCTATCCGTATGTGCAAACGTTTTGACATGGTGCTTTAAATCCAATGTTATGAAACAAAAATAACGTTTTTGGTTGATAAAATCTTTAATTATACCGATTTGTTATCTTGCAAAGGCCTTTCCGTTTCGTTACTTTTGTGCTTATGGCAAAAATCATTGCAATTGCGAACCAAAAAGGCGGCGTGGGAAAATCCACCACAAGCATCAACCTAGGAGGGTGCTTGGGAGCATTGGAGTACAAAACCCTTATCATTGACGCAGACCCACAAGCCAACAGTACTTCGGGATTAGGGTTCGACCCATCTACTACCAACAACATTTACGATTGTTTGGTGAACGGAATTCCAATGAAAGACGTCTTGGTGGAAACCAGCAGCCCAAACCTTTGGTTGCTTCCTGCGCACATCGACCTCGTTGGGGCAGAACTAGAAATGATTAGCTTAGAAAACCGTGAATTCATCCTAAAAGATCGGCTGTCTGCTATCACAAAAGACTTTGACTTTGTGCTGATCGATTGTTCTCCATCGCTCGGATTAATTACCGTAAACGCCCTTAGCGCAGCGGATTCCGTATTGATCCCCGTTCAGTGCGAGTATTTTGCGTTGGAAGGTCTAAGCAAGCTTCTAAATACCATTAAAATTGTTCAAGGGCGATTAAACGAGGACTTAGCCATCGAAGGTATGCTTCTGACGATGTATGACACCCGGCTTCGCCTAGCGAATCAAGTGGTGGAAGAGGTGAAAACGCACTTTCAAGACTTGGTCTTTGATACGATTATCCACAGAAACACTACATTAACCGAGGCCTCAAGCCATGGCGTTCCCGTTATCATGCACGATGCGGCCAGTAAAGGCGCAGTAAACTACTTGAATTTAGCCCGAGAAATTCTTCAAAAGAACAACCTGACACGCATGGGCAATGAAGCAAAACAAATTAACATAGATCATGGCCTCGAATAATAAAAAACAACCTGCCTTAGGCCGTGGATTGAGTGCTTTATTAGCCTCCGACAACACTTCGCTGGGATCGGTTTCTCCTTCCTATGGAGGCACAATGATGATTCCCTTGAATCAAATTGAAGTCAATCCCTTTAATCCGCGGGTAGATTTTGAACCACAAGCCCTTCAAGCGTTGGTGGACTCCATTCAAACCCACGGTATAATCCAACCGTTGACCCTTCGGAAAATAAACCAGTCCAAATACCAAATCATTTCGGGCGAACGTCGCTTTCGTGCCTCTAAATTGGCAGGATTGTCCGAAGTTCCTGCGTATGTGAGGCTTGCAAACGATCAATCCATGTTGGAAATGGCCCTAGTGGAGAACATTCAACGGGAAAACTTAAACGCCATCGAAATCGCGGTTTCTTATCAACGGCTTATTGACGAATGTGAATTAACCCAAGCCGCCTTGGGAGAACGCATTGCGAAATCACGTTCCGACATTGCAAACCATTTACGCTTATTGAAACTACCGGATGATGTGCAAGCAGGTCTTCGGGATGGTCTTATCAGTATGGGACATGCACGGGCCATATTGAGCATTGATTCAGAAGAAAAACAACGGGAGGCCTACCACCAAATCGTGACACAGCAATTAAGCGTAAGAGCCGTAGAACAACTGGGTAAAAAACCGACCCGAACGCGTAAAGCGCAAACCACAGGATCCGTTGCTGAAATTCAAGCAATTGAAAAACAAATCTTGGAAGCCACAGGTCTTAAGAGTACCTTAGCGCAAAACGCAGAAGGAAAAGGTAAAATAACCGTGCATTTCAACAATTGGGTGCAATTAAACATGCTATTGGAAAGGCTTTCAAAAAAATGAAGTTAGGTTTTGTTATCGCCTTTCTTTTAGGAAGCGTTGCTTGGGGCCAGACCTCCGCAAACGACTCCCTTCACCCGTATCGAACGGCCGTTAAACGTTCTGCCATCCTTCCGGGATGGGGTCAAATATACAATGCCTCCTTAACCATGCACCGAAAAAACGCGGGATGGAAAGTTCCACTTATTTATGGATGTTTAGGGGGTATGACAACGCTTTTGGTGTTAAATCAAAAAATGGTAAATTCCATTAAAACTGAATACGATTTACGACAGCTGGGTGGCCCCGTGGACCAACAATGGATTGATTATGACAATTTAGCCCTTATTTCCCTTTACGATCAATATGCCCGAAACCGGGATTTATCCATACTCGGCTTGGGCGCAGTTTATTTAATCCAAATTGCGGATGCTGCAGTAGAGGCTCATTTTCTACGGTTTGATGTTTCCAAAGACCTAAGCCTATCGGTTAGGCCTTGGCACGCACGGGCGTATTCCGGCATTAATCTTTCCCTATGTTTTCATTAATATGTATTTTTAACCGATGAAGATTGCGCTGATTGGATATGGGAAAATGGGCAAAACGATTGAAAAAGTAGCCCAAAGCAGAGGACACGAAATCACCCAAATCATAGATTCCAAAACCCCCATCACACGACTTGAGGAAGGGAAAAGTGAGGTTGCCATAGAATTCACCCAACCTGAATTAGCGGTGCAACACATCCAAGGATGCCTGGATCGTAACCTACCCATCGTAGTAGGCACAACGGCATGGTTGGAACGGCTTCCAGAAGTGGAACAACGCGTTAAAAATCAAAACGGCAGCCTTTTTTATGCCTCGAATTTTAGTTTGGGTGTGGCCTTGTTTAACGCACTCACCAACCACCTAGGCGCCCTCTTTTCCGCTTACCCAAATTACCGCTTTTCCATGGAAGAAATTCACCACACGGAAAAATTGGATGCTCCCAGCGGCACAGCGATTACCCTTGCAGAAACCATCCTTGGGGCTCACAAGAATTATTCCCAGTGGACCTTGGTGCAAGGTGATGAAGCGTTGGAACCCCGTACCCTCCCCATTCATGCGTTACGCATACCTAACGTACCTGGAACCCACAAAATATCCGTAGAATCAAGCGTAGACACCATTACCTTGGAACATAAGGCACACAACCGTGAAGGATTTGCACTCGGTGCGGTTATCGCAGCGGAATTCCTCGCCAATAAAAAGGGCATTTTTACCATGAACGATTTACTAAAAATAAACCCATAACTCATGAGCTTTCTCTATTTTTATTTATTCATCATACTCGTAAATCCGCTGGTTGGCCAATGGTGGAAAATCTTTCCTAAACTCGGTCAGGATTCCTCTCTTGCGTTGATCCCAGGAGTTAATTATTGGATTTTATTCAAGGAACTTAACAAAAAACCCTTTTGGGCCATTTTACTTTTATTCCCTGGGGTTCACATCGTGATGATGATGATTGCTAACGTCAGTTTGTTAAGGAAATTTGGATTTTTCGGCTACAAGGAAACCCTACAAGGCTTGATATTTCCCTACCTAATTACCAATAAAATTGCTAATGATGAGGAAGTTACAACGGTTGAAGAAACGAATTGGAATAATGCGCGGGAAGTAGATCGCAGGAAATGGGACGACCATATTGTTTTGTTCCTCTGCCTACCCGTACTGGGTCATGTGCTCGCCTTTGTTATTTCGGGTTTACTCTCCAAGAAAAAAATGGGAACCAAAACCTACATCAAAGAATGGGGTGACTCCCTTTTGTTCGCGTTGATCGCCGCTACCGTTATTCGAACCTATGTCTTCGAACCCTTTCAAATTCCTACCGGATCGATGGAAAAAACCATGCTGGTGGGTGATTTCTTGTTTGTAAACAAATTGGCCTATGGACCAAAAGTACCTATCACTCCCCTCTCCTATCCACTCGTACACAACAACGTTCCCTGGGTAGATATTCCATCCTATCTAACGCTGGAAAAAGGTAGCTACCAACGCTTACCGGGATTTGGAAAAGTGAAGAATTACGATATCGTTGTATTCAATTACCCTTCGGGTGATACTGCCGTTTATGACCCCCGCATTCCGGATGGTTTGATGGGACACGATTACCATGGAATCATTATAAAAGAATCGCAATTCCTTTTTACGCAAAGCCTACCAGAATATGCTGCCCAAATCGATACCCTTCGCAGCAAGAACATTTCGAATGAGCAGGAAATTCAAAAAAAACTAGCCGAAATCGAACGCTATATTTACAATAAATACGGCGAAACCTATATCAAAAACCAAGCGTTTTGGAAAAATGAAGCACGAAAAAAACTAGCCCAAGGATACTTCCCTGGCGGCCCAACCGACATGACACACCGGGGGTTAATCTTTCGCCCAGTTGATAAGCGCGAAAACTATATCAAGCGATGCATTGGTATCCCGGGAGACAAAATACGCATTGATAAATCCGTTGTCACCCTAAACGGCAAACCGGCCAAGGTCTTTCCAAACCAAACCTTGACGTATGTAGTATCTAAAAAATCCGTTACCTTCCCATCTGCTGAGGAAATGGAGGCTCGGTTCGGGATTGAAAATGCCCCTGACGGCGCTACACGGATTGATTTCGACGCTGAAAAATCCGATGAATATTACGTGCTAAACCTTACCCAAAACGAGAAAAACAGCATACAAAAAGCGTTTCCTAAAGCGCTTTTCAAAGTTTACATTGAATCGGATGAAAACCGTCCTCACCAAAGCAGCGATTGGTCCGATAAAATTTCAAATCTGAATGTTTTTCCCAAAGACATCAATGTGCACAATACCATGACTGATTTTAACGAATTTGTAGTACCTAAAAAGGGAAGCACCGTACCGCTTAACGCCTCAAACATCCCTTGGTATCGCAGGATCATTACCGCCTATGAAGGGCATACGTTAGAGGAGAAAAAAGACGGTAGTATTTGGATTGATGGCAAAAAAACTACGCAATATACCTTTGGCATGAACTATTACTGGATGATGGGAGATAACCGCTACAATTCTGCCGATTCCAGGGTGTGGGGATTTGTGCCGGAAGACCATATTGTGGGTAGGGCTTCGCTCGTTTGGCTATCTAAAAGTCCGTACAAGGGAATCCGATTCGAACGAATCCTTAAAAACGTAAGCCAAGAAGGGGCCTTTACGGCCCTCGAAATCATTGTTTTCATCCTAGGAATAACCCTGTTGGTCGTAGTTTTCAAATACTTAGTTTAAATGCTCTTTCCCGTTGCGTATGCGCCAAGTATTCTATACCTAAAGGCGATGGTACGCACCGAAAAGCCGCTATGGGATAAGGACGAACACTGGATCAAACAGTCGATTAGAAACCGTTGCGAAATCAGCGCAAGCGAAGGGAAATTATCCCTGGTAATACCGGTTAAACACAGCACAGAAAAACAGGCTATTGGCGAAATCGAGGTCGACGAAAAGCAACCCTGGCGCAGAAACCATTGGAGAACCCTGAAAACGTGTTATCAAAACGCCCCGTACTTCGAACATTATGCCCATGAATTGAATCTCCTTTATCAGCAAGACGATCCATCGCTCTGGGCTTTTAATCACAGGGTATTTTCCTTGTTTGTGACGGCCTGGAAACTCCCCATAACCCTCGGTATTAGTGAAGGATTTACTCCCTACATAGCGAACGATTATCGGAGTAAGGACTGGTTTGAGGTTACGGAAACCCTACGCCCCTATTATCAAGTATTTCAAATTGGGAAACCGTTTTTACCAAACCTTTCGTGTTTCGATTTATTGTTCAATGAAGGTCCATTAGGAAGAAATTGGATTCTCAACGAAGAATAATTTTTTTTTTATCGAGAAAATAATCAACTTTACGAAGCCTACGCTGTTTTACAGGAACCAATAACGTTAGAACCATGAGAAGTTTATTATTAGTATTGCTTTTGTCTCCATGGACCTCCCTCTTGGCGCAGGTAAGTTTTTCGGCGGGCACGGGATTCATCTCCGGCTTGGGTACCCAACGAAAATCGTATGGGGCGCACCTTGGACTGGAATTACCCCGTTCGAGTGATTTGACGTTTTTCTTGCGGGGCTATGCCTTTTTACCTTACGGAGAAAAAGATACCAGTTACGCGAACATGACGGCCATTGATTTAACGACAACGCCGTATACGATAACGGTTCCTTACACCCAAAAATCGCAGTGTTTTTATGTGGAAGGGGGAACACGTTCCTACATGCTAAGCGATTACGACAATGGTTTTTCGCTATACGGCGGAAGCATTTTTGGACTGGGTATCAACACGACATCGGCGAAATTTTCACGGTTTGATTATACGAACACGTATGAATGGGAAGGAAAATATCAACTGTCGAATGGTGCGAATACTCCGACCAAGGGAAGCATTTACTATCTAGCGTTAGGGTTGCAGGGGGGCATGAAGTACACCATACCCATTAGAGGTACGATATATTTCGATGTTACAGGTACCTACTCTATTTTAAACGTGGCGAATAATGCGGCTGCAGAGAACAGTATGACCTATTCTCGCATTAACTTTTTGGTCCAATTAGGCAACCGGAAGGATTTATATTAAGCGCAACACTTCTTGCAACAAGCGATCTAATGGAAGGGTTCCATCCAGAATAAAATCAGCCTGTTTGTAAACCGCTTCTCGTTCTTGAACCATTTGTTCTATGTAAACCTGCAGTGCAGCATCGTCTTTATCGTTTATAAGCGGTCTGAATGTTTTACCAGCAGAAAGGCGTTGGAAAAGCGTTTGTAAATCCACTTCGAGGTAAAACGTATGGGCGTTGGATTTCAGCCATGTGGCATTAGCGTGCTGAAGGGGAAACCCACCTCCTGTGGAAAGAATGGAAGGACCTTGAAAGGAAAATTCATGGATAAACGACCCCTCAAACGAACGAAAGCGATCCCATCCTTCCTTGGCCACCAGGTCTGAAACGGTTAGTCCAGTACGCTGTTCAATCCATAGATCTGTATCGATCCAGGGGCGATGAGAAACCTCCGACAACGCCTTTCCTAGAGTTGATTTGCCTGAGCCCATAAAGCCAATTAAACCGACATGCTTACTGATAATCCTTAATATTGTAATTAAAAATCAAAAATACCGAATTTACATTGTCGAAAATAAAAAATCTCGGTATATTTGCACCCTTAAAACGGAGATTCCGTAGCTCAGCTGGTAGAGCAATACACTTTTAATGTATGGGCCCTGGGTTCGAATCCCAGCGGGATCACAAAAGAAGTCCACTTCGGTACGAAGAGGACTTTTTTGTTTTAAACGCGTTTGAAATTTATTTCAAAAAGCGGGGAAACAAAAAAGGCCGAGCCTTGTGAAACAAGGCGGACTTTATGCTTGGAATGAGTCCATCATTAGGAAAACGAGCTTGCTCGTAATCCCCGAACAAAACTTACTTTCATGAGGAAGGAAACAAAAAAGGCCGAGCCTTGCGTAAGCAAGTGCTATAGGGTCCATTCCCCGAAGGTTGTTACTTTTAAGCCGCAAACCGCTATAAAAGTCCATGACACCCAACGAATATTACGATTACTTTAAAAAAGACCTCGATCTGCTGAGCGACTATGAATTGATCGCAAGCTTTAATAGCGGGGTCGGATTAAGGGCCTTTGGTGTGGCTCGTCAAGGCCATTTATCTGCGCTACGCGCTTCTTTGGATGAGCGAAACATTGATTATAGCGCGGTGGGTGATGCACAAACGATGCGTTTTGATCGGAAGGTACGGTTGGTGGGGAAAAAGATAGAGGTGATGGGATGAGCTATTGCTGAAGTTTAAGTAAACGACCTAAGGCCTGTGGAGGTGATGATAAAATGAAAATCCCTACCTTTAACCCTATGAGTGAATTTCGAGAATTAATGGATGCCTTGGTGCAGTTCAGGGATGCGCGCGATTGGGCGCAGTTTCATGATACCAAAAAC
>JBJTWF010000002.1:0-17408 GCA_046081565.1 Flavobacteriales bacterium
GGCAGGAACGCTGGTAAGAGGTATGATGACGCCCGACAAAGAACAAGCTTATGTAAGGGCCTTAGAAGAGGCTTTAACCGTTGGGTACAACGTCCTTGAAAAGCAGGGATCGTCAACGGATGCCGTATGTGCTGCCGTATCGTCTCTTGAGGATTGCCCTTTGTTTAACGCAGGAAAAGGCAGTGTGTTTACCGCCCAAGGAACCCATGAAATGGATGCCGCGATCATGGAAGGATACGGAAGACAAGCAGGAGCTGTAGCCCTTTTAACGGGCATTAAAAATCCTGTCAAATTAGCGTTTGACGTGATGCATCATAGCCAACACGTGTTACTAGCGGGAGAAGGTGCCATAGCGTTCGCGAGGCAACACGGGTATGAATTGCTGCCCGAATCCTACTTTTATGATGCGTTTAGGTATGAGCAATGGATGTCCATTAAAGATACCGAAAAAACACAATTGGATCACGTCAAAGGAGAACATAAATTTGGAACCGTAGGAGCCGTTGCTTGCGACCTACATGGAAACATAGCTGCAGCCACTTCCACAGGAGGAATGACCAATAAAAAATTTGGACGAATTGGCGATAGCCCATTGATTGGCTCTGGAACCTATGCCAATAATCAAACATGCGCGGTTTCTTGCACGGGTAGCGGAGAGTTTTTTATTCGAGGAAACGTCGCTTATGATGTTTCATGCCTGATATCCTATGCCGGTATGGGCCTTGAAGAGGCATGCACCGAGGTTGTTCACAAACACCTTATCGCTTTGGGAGGGGATGGTGGACTTATTGCTGTCAATGCACAAGCCGAAATTGCGATGGCATTTAACACCGAAGGAATGTATCGAGGCTACAGGCATAGCCAAGGCGAAAAATTCATAGGAATTTATGAAGACTAAATGAACGGAGAACCGATAGGTAATACCTTTATTTTTCGGGTGCTTATTTCAAACCGATCACCATTCGAAAGCACATGAGTAACCATGTTGGTTAGTGTCATCGAACAACCTTCCTGCAAAATGGCCTCGTTATTATGTTCCAATTTACGGCCGTCGAAAAGAATAACCATTCCTGATCCAATGACCTGAAACTCATCGTCGTTTCGAATAATCAATCCGGTATCTTCAGCTAAACCAACACCCACCAAATCTGGGAAACGTGCCACAGCCTCAGTTAAACGACCAAACCTACCTCGTTGGATAAAGTGAGAATCGATAATCAACTTTGGCGTCAACCCAAGTCCTTTCCCCATGCCAACCACCCCTTTTCGGAATGCCTCTGTGGTATTACCTCCAGTAATCATATGGTTTGACATACACATGGCTCCCGCACTCGTTCCCGCAATCACTAACCCATCCGTTTGATATCGTTCAACCATGATTTTGTGCAAAGACGTTCCTCCAATTTTTGTCGTAATCTTAGACTGATCACCTCCTGAAAACATAACGGCTTTCGCCTTCGACATTAGGGAGAGGTTTTCGACATCCTCCGATTGGTCTCGTTCACGAATATCCAAGGGCAAAACGTTGGCACAACCCAACAAATCAAAAGCCTCTTGATATGACTGAAGGATTTGATCCGGAATACTCGAGGCAGTAGGAATCACTAAAATCAACGCCGATGGGCCACCTGCTTCACGAACCACATGGCTTAATATTCCTTCGTCGATAAATTCTTGGGTATACATTTCATTGTCCCCTACCCCTTTATCTTCATTTCCTCCGATGGGAATCAACACCCCACGTGCCTCTGAATTCAACATAATTTAATGTTTCTGCTGTGTAAAATTAATTTTAATTACCGTATCTTGCCGTAAACTTTATTTGGATTACTTTAAATCAACCAAAACTCACTGATAATCATGATAATTAAAGAAATCAATGCCATGCGTGGACCTAATTATTGGTCCGTAAGAAGACATAAATTGATTGTAATGGTGCTTGATCTGGAAGAAATGGAAGACCGTCCTTCCAACCTGGTAGAGGGTTTTCTCGGTCGACTTCAATCCCTTTTTCCTTCCATGCAAACCCATCGCTGCTCGGTTGGTGAACCCGGTGGCTTTTTTCAACGCGTTTCAGAAGGTACCTGGATGGGCCACATTATTGAACACATTGCCTTAGAAATTCAATCGTTGGCCGGAATGGAAGTGGGCTTTGGTAGAACGCGAAGTTATGGAGAACATGGCGTATATAACGTGGTGTTTGATTATCAAGAGGAGGCCGTGGGAAAATTTGCAGCCAAGGCAGCAGTCGCTATTTGCCAAGCCTTAATCGATGGCACATCATACTCCTTAGAAGCAGACATTCAACGGATGCGCGAATTGAGGGAGGAAGTTCGGTTGGGTCCATCTACAGGATCCATCATTGAAGAGGCCGTCTTACGTGGGATTCCGTGGATTCGCTTGAACAAGCATTCCTTATGCCAATTGGGTTACGGAGAGAATCAAAAACGAATACAAGCCACCGTAACCAGCGAAACCAGCAGTATTGGGGTTGAATTAGCCTGCGATAAAGAGGACACGAAGCATTTGCTGGAACAAGCAGAAGTCCCCGTTCCCAAAGGGGAAATCATTCGTCGAGAAAGCAGTTTAAACGAAACCTGTTCGTATGTCGGCTTTCCCTTGGTGATTAAACCCGTAGACGGAAACCATGGCCGAGGCATTACCGTCAACATCCAAACCCTTGAGGAAGCACAGGTTGCGTTTGAAGCGGCGAAAAAAGTGTCCAATGCCGTTATTGTCGAAAAATACATCACCGGTGTCGATTATCGATTGTTGGTAATCAATAACCGTTTTGTCGCGGCAGCATTGCGCACGCCTGCCCATGTGGTTGGCAATGGAACTTCAACGATTCAAGCGTTGATTGATGAAGTTAATGCAGACCCGAGGCGCGGATATGGACATGAGAAAATTTTAACCCAGATTACCGTTAATGACTTAACGTTGAGCCTCATATCGGCAAAAGGATATGCTACCAACAGCATACTTCCCAACGGAGAAGTTCTCATCCTTAAAGATACCGCAAACCTTTCCACGGGAGGAACCGCAGAGGACGTTACCGATTTTGTTCATCCCGCTAACATTGCCATGGCCGAACGCATATCAAGGATCATCGATTTGGACATATGTGGCATTGATATCATGACCACCGATATTTCCAAACCCCTTAAAGAAACTGGAGGTGCAGTCTTAGAAGTTAATGCAGGACCTGGGTTCCGAATGCATCTTGCACCGGCCAAGGGTCTACCTCGTAACGTTGCCGCCCCTGTCATTGATAAATTATTCCCGAAAGGTAAAAACGGAAGAATTCCCATTGTTGCGGTCACCGGCACCAATGGAAAAACGACCACTACCCGTCTTATTGCACACATCATGAAACTGGACGGCTATCGCGTAGGCTATACCACTACCGATGGGGTTTACATCCAAAATAGGCTCCTCATGGAAGGCGATTGTACAGGACCCAGCAGCGCAGAATTTGTACTTAAAGATCCGACCGTGAATTTTGCTGTACTCGAATGTGCCCGAGGAGGTCTTTTACGGGCAGGATTGGGATTTAAGCAATGTGATATCGGTATTGTGACCAATGTCGCTGCGGACCACCTTGGACTGAAAGGCATACATACCGTAGAACAACTCGCCAAGGTGAAAGGCGTAATTCCAGAAACGGTATTGCCTGATGGCTATGCCATCCTTAATGCCGATGACGACTTGGTGTATGAAATGCGACGAGGTTTATCGTGTAAGCTAGCGCTATTCTCCCTCAACGAAGAAAACCCACGAATTAAAGCTCTTCAGCGAAAAGGGGGAATAACCGCAGTCTATGAAAATGGGTACGTTACCATTTGTCGCGGCGAATGGAAAATGAGGGTTATGAAGGCTGAAGATATCCCCTTGACCTATGGAGGTAAGGCGGAATTTATGATTCAAAACATTCTTCCGGCCTTGTTAACCGCGAACATTCAAGGGGCGAGTATTGAAGACATGAAAGCAGGCTTATCGACTTTTATTCCTTCCCCTTCACAAACACCAGGGAGATTGAATTTATTTGAATTTAAGCGATTCTCTGTGCTGTTAGACTACGCACACAATCCAGCAGGAATGAGGGCGTTGAAAAAATTCACGGATAGCTTAGATGCCACCGTGAAAGTTGGTATAATAGCGGGCATTGGAGATCGACGCCTAGAGGATAACAATGAAATCGGTGCAGTCGCTGCAACCATGTTTGATGAAATCATCATTCGGCAGGATAAACGCCTACGAGGAAAAACGGAAGGGGAACTCATCCAAATGTTAGAAGATGGAATTAAACAAGTAGACCCGAAGAAACCCATTCGAATTATCCCTTCGGAAAAGGAGGCCATACGCTATGCCATTGAAAACGCAAAAGACGGTTCGCTAATCGTACTGAGCAGCGATGTAATTCCTGAGGCGTTAAATCTGGTAAAAGAATATAAGGAAAAAGAATCCTCAGGGCTCAGTTGATTCGGTTACGGGTTGGACCAACGAGGATGAATCCTCTTCAGAAGAAAGAGTCCATTCCGTCTCACTTACATCCCAATCGTGGCTGACTCGATGGTATCCATAAATCCATAAAATAGTCGCCACAAACTCCACTAGGATTACGCCTGAATTCCATACGAGGCTTTTATCTACGCTAACATAATCCACGGCATAAGGCGAAATAACCAACCAAACAATAAGTAATCCGATTAAATGGAGGGCACTTCCAAAGACATAACCTACATACCCTTTCCTTTTTCGATTAAACATTCGCAAAGCCCCAGAGAAACAAGCGAAGCAGCCGATAAAAGAAGCCGATATTCCTGCGAAAACCATCCAGCCATATTTCAATAGCTCCTGCCATAAAAAAACGACCGCACCCGCTTCCGCCAAAACATGAAGCACGGAGGCGACTAACGTTAACACGCAAAGGGTGGTTAATTGAGAAGAGCGTTCTGTCATGGTCTTCAATGCTTATTTCCTTAGCGAAGGTAAATAAAAATCATTAGGATCATTGAATTCGATTGAATTTGATTATATTTGTAGTGTTCTTAGGTTTCCGTTTTGTCGGAATTAAAAAGGAATCCGGTGAAAAACCGGAGCTGTATCTGCAGCTGTAAGCACTGTAAGCGATTCAAAACCACTGCGACTGCGGGAAGGGAATTAGCGTTGGTGCGAGCCAGAAGACTTGCCCCTGAACAGAGAGAAGACTTCAGATTAAAGTCGGTCTCGCCATAGGATGAAATATGCCTATTCGATTCCCTCTTTCTCGCTCTTCTTGTTTTTTAGTTATTAACGTTTAAAAACAGAACGAATGAAAAAGGTATTATTCAGTTTTTGCTTTGGCTTAGGCATTTTAATTCAAGCCCAACAGTATGTACATCAAGTACTTGTATTAAACGAAGGGTATTACGATTACCAAACGTCAACCCAAGGTGTGCCGGTAACGGTAGGATCATACAATCCCTCGACGCAATATTATCAGGAAGTATCAACCATTAATGGAATGCGTTTCGCCTCAGATCTCATCATCGAAGGGAATTTTTACTACGTTGCTGCGGATACTAAAATTCTAAAATTTGACCTAAACAGCCATGCGTTGATCGCCGAGGTGAGTTGTCCAGGCGTACGAAATTTAGGAATTAGTCAAGGTAAATTAATTGCAACGCGGGGTGAATATTTAACTACATTCGATTCCTATCTGCATGTTTATGATGCGAATTCCCTTCAATTAATTCAAGCCATTGACACCGTTCAAGGTCCAAAATGGGCAACGCAAAACGTTGTGATTCTAGGAAACACTGCTTACATCGCTGTGAACAACGGGTACGAATGGGGTAACGAAAAAGGAATCATCGGTGCCTTAGACCTTCAAACCTTGTCCTATGGAAATGAAATTGACTTGGGACCGGATGGAAAAAACCCAGACAACCTTTTCGCTTTTAACGGATCGCTTTACACCGTGAACAACAAAGATTGGAGTGGCTCCTCCATTTCAAAAGTCAATGTGCTTGCAGGATCCGTTCAAACCGAGAACATTGCCAACGCAGGAACGGGATGTGGTACCTCTGCCCTCTTTAACGATAAGTTAATATACCAACTTTCCATGGCTACCTCGTTGGAGGCGTATGACCTCAATTTATTCAACTATTCAGGGCCAGTCAACGGACATTCCTTATCCTACTATGAGCTTGCACAAAACCCAGTGAACCAACAACTTTACACCACGGAGACGGATTACTTTAGTTACGGTACGGTACACATTTTTGATCCTTCCCACCAAGAACTTTCTCAATTTGAGGTAGGTGTTTCCCCAGGAACCGTGACCTTTGACCTTCGTTCCTCAGCGCAATTGTCCGAAACGTCCGTTTCAGAGGCACTGGCCTATCCAAACCCAGCAAATGGAACGTTCCACATTACGGGCTTTGAAACCGGGAACATCTCTGTTTATTCTTTGGATGGAAAACATATTAGGACGATGGCAGCCATGGCCTTAACCACGGAGGGTATTCCATCTGGATTTTATGTTTTGACTTGTGATGGGAATCGTATTTCCTCCCTGATGGTGAAATAAAGCGTTTCGGAATGACTAGTACTCTGTTACAACCAAACCTTTGATCCCTCTGAACAGTTCGTACAGATATCTATTTGGTTCCGTGCGCTCAATATGGCTTGTCTGAATTCACCATAGGCTTTGGATTTCCACAAGGATTGAAACGATTGTACGCTCAAACTTCCCAAGGCATGGGATGCGTCTTTGTCAAAACAACACGGTACCACCTGACCGTCCCACGTTATTACGCATCCTGACCACATGCGCCAGCAATGGTTTCCCCCTGGGTTTTTCAACACAAACTCCCCTGCTCGGTTCCGAACATAACGGCTGTACGCTTCGTTCTCAGGCATCAGGGGATGTCCCTTCTTAAAATCGTATAATTGAGCACTCTTTATGCGGACTTCATTAACACCTAGGGCTTTGGCTTTCTCGAAGATTAAGGGAATTTCGTGCTCATTGGGTTTGACCGCGAGGCATTGAAAAATCAAATGCGGCGTTTGTCTATTGCGTATCTTTTTTGCCTCAACCAAATGCTCGGTGGCTTGCCACACTTTTTCCAGTGAACCTTGAATACGGTATTGTTGATATACTTCTTGGGTAACACCATCCACAGAAATAATGAGCTGATCTAAACCGCTTTCAACAATTTCTAGCGCCTTAGATGCATCGATAAAATGGGCATTCGTGGACGTCGCTGTATACATACGAAAAGAATGAGCCAAACGAATCAAGGCCAAAAACTGTGGATGCAAAAACGGTTCTCCCTGGAAATAGTACGTAGCATAATTTACCGTACCACGGATTTGTTCCAACCATTGGCGGTGCATGGCTAAATCCAGCTTTCCGGTAGGACGAGTGAACTTTTTTAAACCGCTTGGACATTCTGGACAAGCCAAATTACACGCTGTAGTCGGCTCGATACTAACATGCATTGGCATGCCCCAGTGAAGGTTTTTTTTTAGGGCGCGTGACCATATAAAACTCACTCCTAGGGCGAAGGCGTTAACAACCCTACGAAAGGATAAATAGCGCCAAACAGCAAAGTGTATTTTCATGAGCATTACGAAGGTACATATTGTCGGAATAAAATCTCCTATTTTTGATTAGCACACAGGGATAACTTGTATATTTGTTGTTCACAAGGAGCCATGCAAGTCATTCTACATCACGCTGAAATCCATCAGAAAATCACCCGATTGGCCTACCAGGTTATGGAACACTGCACGGATCAAACGCATATTTTTATCGGAGGAATCCAGGGCAACGGATACACCCTTGCCAACGAATTGAAGCAGGTGATTGATGCGAACGGTTGGTTAACCTCTACGTTGTTTGAAATCGACCTAGACAAAGAAGAACCCTGGCGCAGGTCCATCAATCTTTCGATTCCTGAAGAAACCTTGAAGCATGGTTACATCATTTTAGTAGACGATGTAATAAATTCAGGAAAAACCATGCAGTACGCTTTGATAAACTTTTTAAAACAAGCTACTCATTCCATAAAAACATTGGTATTAGTGGATCGAATGCACCGACGGTTTCCCATTAAGGCTGACTTTGTGGGAATCTCGCTTTCCACCACCCTAAAAAACAGGGTTGAAGTAGACTTTACTTCTAGCGAACACCTTGCCTACCTGATATGAAAAAAACCACGGAAAGTGATTCATTATACGACCACCTCGAATCCATGGAGGTGGGTTCCATTTTAGAAAATATTAACCGAGAAGATGCGAAGGTATCTGCTGCTGTGCATGCCGTACTCCCTGCGCTCGAAACCTTTATTCAAGCTTGTTTTTTGCGCATGAAATCCGGGGGGCGATTATTTTACTTGGGTGCAGGAACCAGTGGACGCTTAGGTATAGTAGATGCGAGTGAGTGCCCTCCCACATTCGGCGTTCCCCATGGTCTTGTGATCGGAATCATAGCAGGAGGCGATGCCGCCATACGGAAGGCAGTAGAATTTGCTGAAGATGATATAACCCAAGGATGGATAGACCTTGAAAAACATGGGATTACCGCAAAAGACACGTTAATTGGAATCGCCGCTTCAGGAACAACTCCCTATGTCCTTGGGGCTATAAAAAAAGCGAAGGATTTTGGCGTTTTAACCGCTGGAATAACGTGTAATCCCGGTGCCCCATTAGCGCTTGAAGCAGCGCATGCGCTGGTGGTGGAAGTAGGCCCTGAATTCGTAACCGGTAGCACTCGAATGAAATCAGGTACGGCTCAGAAGCTTATCTTAAACATGATTTCTACTACCTTAATGATTAAATTGGGGCATGTCAAAGGAAATAAAATGGTGGATATGCAATTGAGTAACGATAAATTAATCGATCGTGCCATCCGTATGCTTCAGCATGAAGTCTCCGTAAGCGAAGAAGAGGCGAAACAGTTGCTAAATGATCATGGTTCGGTAAGAAAAGCAGTAACGTTTTATTTAACTACACAACGATGACGTTTAATCCCCATGGTGTCGGCGTAGCGAACGGTAACATCTTTGGTTTTCCAGTGGATGAGTCATCGGCTTCCCTCGTGATCATCCCCATTCCATGGGACGCAACCGCTTCCTATAAAAAAGGAACCAGCGATGGTCCAAAAGCAATTCTTGAAGCATCAACGCAGCTAGACTATTTTCACCCAAACCTTTCCAAAGCGTATGACACCAACGTGTTCATGGCGCCCATTTCAACCGATTGGTTAACCATTAATGAAAGGCTTAACCTTGATGCTGCCCCGTATTTTTCAGCGTTGGAATCGCTTGGGGAAGAGCAAGCAGGTAATGCATACCGGGAAACCATTCAAACCATAAATGAAGCACAAATTGCCCTATGTAATAACCTTGAAGAACGAGCCTTATCGCTTATCAACTCGGGTAAAATTTGTGCTGTTTTAGGTGGCGAACATTCAGCGCCTTTAGGTTTAATAAAAGCCCTTGATAAATCCTATGATTCCTTCTCTGTTCTTCAAATAGACGCCCATGCGGATTTACGAAATGCCTATGAGGGGTTTACACAATCTCATGCTAGCATTATGTACAACGTACTGCAAGAATGCCCTCATGTGGATCGACTGGTTCAAGTTGGCATTCGAGATTTATCGGAAGAAGAATTTGAATTAACGCAGCGAGACACGCGCATTAACACTTTTTTTGATTGGGAGATAAAGCAAGGGCAATTCATGGGTAAATCATGGAAAGAGCAATGCCAGGATATTGTTAATTGCTTATCAGAACGCGTATATTTTTCCTTTGATATCGATGGATTACGTCCTGAACTTTGTCCCAATACAGGAACACCTGTCCCTGGAGGCTTTAGCCTAGCGGAAGTGTCATATTTGCTTTTCATGGTCGTGGCTTCGGGAAGACAGGTAATCGGCTTTGACCTCAATGAAGTTGCCCCAAGTATGAACGGAGATTGGGATGCCAATGTAGGGGCTCGAGCCCTCTGGGAATTGGTAACCGCAACAGAACTTAGTAGACGAAATTATGCTGGATCGCATTAAATACAATTTTTGGCTTATCGTTTTCATTGGGAACACCCTGGTATTCCTTTATTTTCTGTACTTATCGTTTTCCTTCACGAGCGTGTACTCCTTTCGGTGGGTCTTTTTTATGTCGGTCCCCTTTTTCACGAGTGGAATTCATTTGCTTATTAAGGCCCGTTCCGCTGCGGCAGAATGGCTATCCATCATAAACTTCATTCTAACGGCCACTATGGCCATTTACTATAATGCCAACCCCAACGTCCTTGAAGAAACATGGATTTTCTATACCACTCCAATTTTTAATCAATTATTTATCAATGCCTTTGATGTTATTTGGAGTAATAAATATCGCTTTCGAATCATAGGTGTAGGGCTGACGAGCCTACTGTATATCCTTACCTTGGCCTCTATTTTTAGTCATTTTGAAGCATTAGACCAATGGATAGTACCCATGACCGCATTAAATGCCATTGGCTTGGCAATTATCATCCTAATACCGAAAAGACCAGAAGTAACTTTTGAAATCAATACCGACCAAAGCCCATCAAACGAGGACGAAAATAATCAGAGTCCTCAATCCAATCCGTAGTAATCCCTCTACTTGAGCTTGCATGAATCATTCGTAAGGCTTTTCCTTTTTCATTTATTATGATTCCCACATGGGAAACTATCCCATCCGATCCAAAAAAGACCAAATCCCCCATTTGCACATCGGCTTTTTCTATTCGGGTTGCTTGCTCAAATTGATCAACCGAACGTCTGGGTAATTTCTTATTTAGTACCTTTGAGAAAACGTATGAGGTAAATCCACTGCAATCAAATCCCTCGGTCGTTGTTCCCCCATATTTATAGGGAATATTTTCCAGGGTAAACGCATATGTTATGAGTTTTACTTGGGTTTCCAAGGCAGGATCATCGGGAGCCTTCCACACCAAAGATTCGTTATTTTTTTTAGGTTTATCCTCGCGTTCCTTACCTTTTGCTAGATGATCAATCTTGGGTTGGTACGTTTGAAGGAGGTTTTTAATATTAGCGTTCTTGAGAACGAACTCATCCGTCAAAGATTCCGTGAGTGATTCCGATAGGTGGAGTACCTCTTCTTGATGCGAACGCAGTAGCGTTTGTCCTTTTTCGGAGGCTAATAGCGAAATCAATTCTTCCAATTCCTGGGCTAAGTCCTCTGCCTCCTTTCGCTTGAATGAACGCCGGACTCCCAACTGTATCGAGGCCATCGATTGATAATAAACCGGAAGTATTGATTCCGAAAGGTTGTTATGCTTGAGGTAACGGCCTGCCTTTCGCCAAACCATGCCAAAATGGCCTTGATCGTATAGCTGTTCCAGTCGATCAAAAGTTGGATTTTGACTCCAAAACGATGGGGAAACGAAAACCAGTAATAGTAAGAAGGTAAGGTTAGTTTTTATACACTTTACCATTGGAAAGGACTAAATGGGAATTGTTGAACAATTTTACCAAAACCGAGTTGCCATAGAGAAAAAATTCGGAGTCTGGCATCATCGTAATTTCATGGTTAAAGCCATTAACCATGGCAGAAACCCCTCCTACCACATTTCGATAGGCAATGGTGTTGTTTTTAATTTCCCACCTTTCTGGGATATAATTACAGACTTGCTTTTTTTCGTCGTTGACATACGTGAAAAAATAGCTGTTTTCTCCCCAAACAACAATATCGTCCTTCACCTCCCAAAACGAAGGCAAAAAATTAGTCAGTAAGGTCTTGACCCCATTCTTATACAACCATAAATTCGCGTTCAAATCCTCATAGACTATAAAGCCCCTACCCGCTTTGTATTTTCTCATGAATTGCCCTTCCACATCGGAAAATTGGCCGTTTTCATATACCACAAACGTTTGGGTCGTGGGGTCGTTGAAACAAAGAATTTGGGTGCCTATTTGAAAATCAATGTTCCCATTCCAAGCACATATTTCCTGAGTATTACCGTCATGAAAAACCTTGTATAGGTTACCATTATCCTTAAAAACAATCATATCCTCTCCTATCGATGCAGGAATCGTAACCTCCCCGATGATTGTGGCTAACGTTTCCGTTTGCTTTTTCCAATATACATTCAAGGTATTGAAACGCGTATCGTCGTATACAATAAGGGAATCCTTTACTACAAATTTACGACCGAAATACGTTAAGGTTTGAAGCCTACCATTATCCCACATATTCAGGGTTGGACCGATCATATATCCCATTAAGTGGTCGGATACTTGGTAGATAACATTGAGATTCGTAATGTCCTTACGCTGCTTACCGTCATAAACGCGCAAGTTTCCACGGGTATCGAGGTATGCCACAAGTTCATCACCGGCTTTAAACGATTTTATGGGTTGGATTTCAATCACTTTAAACCCTCCGTCTTCAAACGATTGAAAGAAATTATTAAAATCTAAAAAAGGAATTACGGTTTGAGCGTTTAGGGGCAGGATTCCGATGGCGGCAAGACAAAGAAGTAGGAATCGCCCTTTAGACATGAATCAAAGGTAGTCAATTTTTATACCAATTGAGAGGATTTTATGAACAATAGCTACGCAAAGAAAAATGGAAAGCGACTTTGTTGTATTTTAGCATCTCAATTTACAAACATGAAAAAAATCACGCTGCTAACCTGCCTACTTTTTTCAGGCTTTTTCGGCTTTGGGCAATCCAAAATTAATTTTATTGAATACGATTTACCCAATGGGATTCACGTAATTCTGCACGAGGAACATAGCACACCGATCGTGGCGGTCTCGGTGCTATACCATGTTGGTTCGAAGAACGAAAACCCAGAACGCACAGGATTCGCGCATTTTTTTGAACACTTGCTGTTCGAAGGATCACAGAACATTGGTAGAGGGGAATATTCAAAATTAGTGGAGAAAAACGGGGGTGCCCTCAACGCAAACACCTCACAAGATCGGACCTACTATTATGAAATCTTACCCTCGAATCAACTCGAACTTGGATTGTGGCTTGAAAGCGAACGAATGCTTCATGCCAAAGTAGAAAACGTTGGTATTGAGACGCAGCGCAGCGTGGTGAAGGAAGAGAAAAGGCAACGGGTAGATAACCAACCGTATGGCGGTTTTATCTCAGAGATGTTTAAACGTGCTTTTCCAACCCACCCATACCGTTGGGTTCCCATCGGCTCAATGGAACACCTCGATGCAGCTCAAGAAGCCGATTATGTACAATTTTACCAAGATTATTATGTCCCCTCGAATGCCACGCTTTCCATTGCGGGTGACATTCCCTTGGAGCAAACCAAAGCCTGGATAGCCAAATATTTTGGTTCCATCCCTACCGGCCAAGCGCTCAATGTATACCGTGACTTGGTAGCCCTACCCGATGCAAAATTTCAGTCCAAATACGGCATTGAAAAGTCGAAGTTTGATGCGAAAGATTTGAGCAAAACCAAAGACAAACAAGCCATCGCCTTGGTCAATAAAATGCAAGGGGCACCGATTACCGTTAAGCGAACAACCAAGGATGACCAGCCCATCATGGGAGTTATAAAAGACACCGTATACGATAACATACAATTACCTGCCATCTTCATGGGATATAAAATTCCGGACCAGCGTCACCCAGATAGTTATGCCTTGGAATTCATGAATGAAGTACTTTCGGGTAGCAATAGTTCACACATGAATAAAAGCCTCATAGAACGCAAGCAAATAGCCACGTATGCCGGGTCTTTCAATTATGGGTTGGAAGATGGTGGAATGAACATTTTTCTTGCCTTAGCTAAAGAAGGGGTTGAACTTTCAACGTTAATGACGGCGCTGGACGAGGAAATTCGATTGATTAAAGACCAATTAATTACCGAGGAAGAATATCAATCGGTCTTAAATAAATTTGAGAAACAAGTCATTGAATCGAACGCATCTGTGGCTGGAATTGCAGAAAGCCTCGCCGATAATCATGTCTATTTCGGTTCCGCAAACCGCACCAACGAAATGCTATCCTTGTATCGCAACGTAACGAGAGAAGACATACAACGTGTGGCTAATGCTTATTTAACAGACAACGCCCGAGTGATTCTTTATTATTTACCCAAACAAAAATAAGTCATGAGATTTTTAATTGCCTTTAGCCTTTGGTTTAGCTTGTCCGTATTCCACGCCCAAGTGGATCGTTCCATTATGCCTAAACCTGCTACTCCTGCACCAATACAATTACCTGAAACGGAAATTTGGCGCACCAAAAATGGTATGGTGGTTATTTTGTCGGAAAACCATAAACTCCCCAAAGTTTCCTTTGATTTAACCCTCGGTTACAACCCAGGTATGGAAGGTTCGAAAGCTGGATTGAATGAACTTACGGGATCGTTAATCATGTCGGGAACTTCCAACCGCACCAAAGACCAATTAGACAAGGAAATCGACTTCATTGGAGCTTCCTTATCGGCCAGTGCAACCAATGTTTCTTTAACAACCCTTACCAAGCATTTGGACAAAGGACTGAATTTGATGGCAGACCTTACCATGAACGCGAATTTCCCTGAATCCGAATTCAAGCGCGTGGTTGACCAATTTAAGTCAGGACTTGTTTCGCTGAAATCGGAAGGAAGTGCGATGGCAAATAACGCCACGGTAAAGGTTAATTTCCCCAATCACCCCTACGGAGAAGTCATGACGTTTAACACCCTTGCCTCCATTAGGTTGGCGGATGTTCAATCCTATTACAAAGAGAATTTTACGCCCCAAGGTGCCTATTTAGTTATTGTCGGCGACATCAATCGTTCCCAAGCGGAACAGTACATTGAGCGATATTTCGGGACATGGTCGGGAGGAATGCCTAAACAACCGGCTTTCAGTGACCCACAGAAAACCGATGGAAACCAAGTATACTTTGTAAACAAGCCCGGTGCCGTCCAATCCGTAATTCATGTAACGTTCCCGCTTACCATGCGCATGGGAAATCCAGATATGTTAAAAATGTCCGTATTGAACGACGTTTTCGGAGGTAACGGCTTTGGAACCCGACTGATGCAAAACTTGCGTGAGGATAAGGCCTTTACCTATGGGTGCTATTCTGGACTTAATACCCAAAGCAATGGTGGATGGATTACGGTGAGCGGTAATTTCAGAAACGATGTAACGGATTCAGCCATTCGTGAAATCGTAAACGAACTGAATCGGTTGGTGGCAGAAGAAATCAAAACGGAAGAATTGGAATTGACCAAAGCGGTAAAGAATGGAAGTTTTGCTCGTTCCTTGGAGCGCCCACAAACCATCGCACGATTTGCATACAACATTCAAAAATATGGCATGCCCATAGATTACTACAAAACCTATTTGAAACAATTGAATGATATCACCACCCAGGACCTAAAGAAAATTTCTCAAACCTATTTAAAAGCGAACAACTTCAATATTATTGTGGTTGGCAATGAATCGGTTATAGATAAAATCGCTGCGTTTGATGCGGATGGAAATGTGGTGAAGTTGGATGAATTTGGCGACGTTAAAATGGACAAGAAACCCTCAGACTTACCATTGGACGCTTTGCTCACTCAAATTGTAATGAAGACCACGGGGACCTCATCCTTGAAGGCCGCAAAGAAAAAGGTTTCCAAAGTAAAAAGTTTCATGCAAAAGGCGAACATGACCACGGAACAAATTCCTTTTCCACTACAAAACACAAGCTATTACACCAACAAAGGCATAAAAGCAGAAAAAATAGAAGTGCAAGGCAATGTGGCTCAAAAACAGTATTTCGACGGTACACAAGGCTATCAGTATTCCATGCAAACGGGAAAGAAAGCGTTGACTGCCCTGGAAATTGAAATGGAAACCATGGACATGGGCGTAGTGCCTGAATTGCTATGGTTAGAGGCTAAAACAAAACCCGAATTGCGAGGAATTGAAATGGAAAACGGTGCCTTTTATTATGTTCTCAAATTTACGTTTGGGTCAGAGGCAGAAGTGTACCATTACTACGAAAAAAATTCCTTCCAAAAAGCCAAAACCGTAAGGGTCATAAATAAAGACGGTGAATCGAATACGGCTATTTCAGAATATTCAGACTATAAAGCGGTAAACGGCATTTTATTTCCCCACAAAACGATTGCAAACCTCGGACCGCTGACGCTGAATGTAACGGTCGAAAATACAGTAATTAACGGAAAAGTTGACCTCAAAGAATTTGAACTAAAGGATAAGTAAGCTGGTCATGTTTTCACGTATTCTGCTCTGTGGTTTTTTGTTCTTTACGTCGTGGGTAGGCAGTCAGTTGCTGTATGAAATTAAGAGCAAAGATGGTTTAAAAACCTCTTATTTATTTGGAACAATACACCTGATGCCCGCCGAACAATTCGTTATTTCTCCTGACCTTAAAAAAGCCTTTACAACGAGTAGTGCATTAGCCATGGAGGTGGATTTGAATATGGATTTTTCCATGAAGTTGGACATGGCTCGGGCCTCCATGTTGCCAGACGGTCAAACCTTGAAGGATTTCACGACCCCCCAAGAATTTGAAACCCTACGGCAATATTGTTTGAACAAAAAAGGTATGACCCAACGAAAATTCAATAAATACATCCGATTGAAACCCTTTTTTTTCTCTAGCCTGTTGTTGCAAGAAGACATTAAGCATTCGAAATCGTATGAACTTGAGTTCAATAAAATGGCGCAAAAATCGGAAAAAAAAACCATGGGATTGGAATCGATTTCGGTACAAATGGAAACCATCAATAGCGTCTCAATACCCAACCAAGTAAACATGTTGATGGATGGCCTATCCAAACCCCAAGAATACGATGGAATGCTAAACCATTACCTCATGGAGGACTTGAACGCGTTATACCAAGACATCGTTGAAGAGTCGAAAGACTTTCCTTTCTTTGTTGAACATTTTTTAAACAAACGAAACCGTCAGTGGATTCCCGTAATAGAAAGACAAATAGATAAGGAACCGACCTTCATTGCCGTTGGGGCGGGACATCTTCCTGGTGAACAAGGCGTTGTTTCGCTGCTAAGTGCCAAAGGATATACCCTAACCCCTATGTTTGCCTTTCGAAGGCGATAACCCTATTTCGAAAGGAACATCTTGCAAAGGTTCGTTTCGGTTGGTGTTTTAACCGCATTGCATATCTTTGTTTTCGATTAAAAAAAGCCTATGATTCGCATATTTCTTTTAATTCTTGTTGGATTTCTTTTTCAGCAAACCCAGGCGCAAAACACCCTGGTTTCAAACGGCTCTTTTTTCGAAGGTGAACCATCATTAGCTATTAATCCGAATAACCCGCAACACCTTATTGCGGCATGGATGGGATTCCAGTTTAATCAGAAAATCGTTATCAAATCATGCGTATCATGGAATGGTGGAACGTCATGGACTGCTCCCATCTTTCAA
>JBJTWF010000003.1:0-4735 GCA_046081565.1 Flavobacteriales bacterium
AAAACCCTAACCTGCCAGTAACAGCGAGTAAGCGCAAACCTTCGAGTGTGCGCGTTTAAGCAAAACATTAAAGCCTTCAAAAGAATTTTACGCCCAAAAAAAAATCCCTCCACAAAGGAGGGACTTCAAAAACTAACATGCACTTTTGATTTTATTTTTCCTTTTTGTGAAGTAAAAACTTGTAAATCAAATCACCGTTGTTGTTGATCAAGTAGTTATTAACGTATTCCCAACCGTTGGCTTCCATGAAGTTCAATGCCTCGATCATGCTGTTGAACGCTGCATTTTTACCCGCTGAATTCTTAATGGTTTGTTGCTTCCAGGAGAAATCTTGGCCGTAATCTACAAATACTTTTATTTTAGTTAGGCTCAGGAATTTCGCTTGTCCTACCAATTCCACATATTTAATATCTAAATCATTAATGTTTGTTCCATCTACTTCTACTTGTGCAAAAGCTCCGGTAGACATAAGCCCAAAAGCCATTAGAGTAATCATTTTTTTCATCGTTCGAAATTTTTAATTCTTTATAAATATACGTATTTAATCTCTCCCGATATACTCCATGTACTCCATTTTAGAAGAGTCAAAGCGAAATTTGGCCGCTATGCTTGGGGCATTGTCGTAATCTAACAAATGATCAGAAAGAAACTTAGCTACTTCTAGTTGGTTGGCATCAAACGTAAATAAATCCATGAGCTTAACGGCATCTGCCGCATACAAGCACTTATTTTTAAGCGATATTTTTAATGCCCCTACCCGATCGTCTTCAAAGGAATATCCTTTCAATTCGGTCTTCAAGGTTTCTACGTTGGTAAGGGTTTTTGAACATACCATGCGACCATTAGAAGTGCCTCCATTTGCATTCGTTGAATTCGTAACTGTTCCATTGCTCACGTTGGTTGATCCACTCATCGTAGTAGATGAATTCGATGTGGTCGTTGTAGTAGTAGTTATCGTAGTATTGGTAGCATTTTGAGTTATCGTACCCCCATTTACAGTTACATTGGTGGTTGCACCCGGAACGGTTGCGTTCACCGTTGGATTAACACCATTTCCACTAACGTTGACATTGACATTAGCGCCGTTCGTGGTGGTTTGTTGGGTCGTACTGTTGTTGTTTGTTCCCGCATTTACATTCGTATTCGCTCCTGGACGTGTATTACCGGCTTGCTGTTGTGTTCCATTACCCGAAACATTTACGTTCATGTTCATATTGACATTCTGGGTATTGGGATCTACCACTGCACCATTCATATTCATGTTAACATTCATGTTGATGTTTTCTCCATTCACGGGATCGGTAACCGAAATTGTAATGCCACCATTTCCTCCTTGGTTGCTATTGGATTGATTTTGAGTTGCATTGACATTCATTTGAATGCCTCCATTCGTATTTCCTTGAGGGGTCGAAGGGGTTTGCTGTGTAGGCTCGACCACCTGAATTCCTATGGTTCCGTTTCCATTTCCTTGACCATTAGTCCCCGAAACCGCCGACTCCGTTGTCGTCGTTTGAGTGGTGGTGGTTGTCGTCGTGGTTACCGCATCCGAAAAGACCGCATTGTTATCGGGTCGATAGGTAACTGATCCTGCCGCTACCGTTCCTGCAGACGGCTCCATACTGACCAATTGAATCTTCCCCACTCCTTTTTTGAAAATCACCCGAGTCGTTACGTCTTGCGGCGTATCCAAAAAGAAATTTTTATCAATATCCTTTGTTTTTCCATCCTCAAAAATCAATTTAACGGAATATCCTCCATTTTTGATTCCACTCACTACCACATTCGTTTGCGGTACGGAATTTTGTTTGATTCCATTCATGATAAGGTAAAACCGCTGTCCACCGTTATTAAATACCGTTAAACTGCTCTGGGCAAACGATAAAAAGGAAGCCCATAAAAGGCCTGTAACTAATAGCATTCTCATAACTTAATAAATTTTAAGGTTGATTTTTCCTGGTTAAAAATACGATTTATTTCAAGGATATATACTCCCGAGGGTAAATCCTTCATTGAAATCTCAGGGCTCTCCAACACCCCACTACCCCATACTCGACCTGTCAAACTCAATACACGATAGGTAACATCCGCAGGATCTAATCCTTCTATCGATAAAACCTCAGCCACCGGATTAGGATAAAGATAAACCGCATCCTGGAGCTTATCCAATCCACCAAAACTGGCCTCAAAGGCTCCGATATCGATCGGTCCTACCACTCGATTTAATCCCATATAATCAACTGCTGATGGATTACCATTCAACACACTGCCCATATTAATAAGTTCGATGGACTGAGGGCTTAAATTAAAATTTTTATTCAACGCATCTTCCGCCAATCCAATCATGGAAGTAGGATTGATTAAAAAGGGATTGGTGCCGTTTAGGTTGTGAGTAGTGTCTCCGAGGTATTGAACCACGGGATTCATCAGAACGCTATGCGCAACGTCCTCATCAATCCAATTGTAATCTAAGTATATGCTGTCCGAACCATTAAATTGCAACTGATACGTTGAATGAAACTGGCTATAATCATTTTCATGAATTAAATTATTCTGAATACGTAAGCGTGTTTGGTTTCCAATCGCATAGATTGCCCCACCTCCCCATTGCGCGGTATTGTGAATAATATGGTTATTGGTTATGGATGCTTTGCAATCATATACATAAATCCCTCCTCCATTGAAGGCGCAATGGTTATTCGCGATCACATTATTTCTTACGGTATAAAAGGTACTGTCCCATACCCCATTGTTGTTATGTGAAAGATGTATTCCTCCCCCACCGTCGGTGGCCCCACAATTTCCGTTTAGGGTGTAATTATTACAAATCAAATTGGATTCGATTACCGTTTTTCCCATAGTACAAAATACCGCCGCTTCTCGGTCGGCTTCGTTATGGTGAATTCGATTGTTTTTTATCCAATTATAACCACCATCAACCCTTAAAGCAGTCATGTCATAAATGCTCTGGTTGTCGTGAACGTTATTGTAATAAAAATGCAATCCGCCGCCCAACGACCAAACCGTTGAACCACCGATGTTATTCGCAAATTCATTTTCTTGAACCCAGGCACTGCCTGTATTAAACAACACCGAAACCCTCACGCGATTATGGTGAATAAAACACCCTTCTAGGGTTAAGGCTTGCCCATTACTCGGCGCCGAGACAATAATTTTGCCTTCACTGGCGCTGGCTTTACTTTGATTGTGCGTAAACTCACATTGTCGAACCGTAAGTCCACGTCCGTAGACGTACAAGGAAGCATAGCCATTTGCATTTCCGTTCAACCCGTGTTTAACATCTTTCACTACACAATGTACTAGTCGGCTAGAATCAGTGGTAGCCAAGGGGGCAAAGTAAAGTCCCCTCCAACCTCCCGCCATTTGTTGATCGTTCCACCAACCCGTCGTATCTTGATGACAAAACGTAATCGGCAATGCGGAAGTCCCTTCTGCTACCAATTGGCCGGTAATCCCAAAGCGATAAAATCCCTGAAATACCACCTGAACACCCGGTTGAATCACTAAGGTTTGCCCGGCGGGGACCCCAATGTTATTCGTAACTAAATACGGACTGTTAGCGACGGTCCATGTTCCAGAAACATTACCGCTAACATTGGTTTGGGCATGAAACAATGCGTGTAACAGGATCAGTAGAAGGAATATTGATGTTTTCATCATGGTTGTTTAATTCTTTAAAGGTACCACATTTACGTAAGATTTCTAATTTAGCGGAATGCACTATGTAATCGTTGATGTTGAAACCACCGGGGGAAATCCAAAGCAATCCAAGATTACTGAAATTGCGATGTTCAAATACGACGGAGAAAAAATCATCGACGAATATATTACCCTTTTAAATCCAGAAGAACGCATACCTGAGTTCATTGTCAGGCTCACAGGCATCACGGATAGTATGGTTCAAGAAGCACCAAAGTTTTATGAAGTAGCCAAACGAATTCTCGAATTCTGTGAGGGATGTGTATTTGTTGCGCACAATGTTGGATTTGATTATGGAATGTTGCGCATGGAATTCAAACGTCTTGGGTTCGATTTTCGTTTTCCCCATTTGTGCACGGTCCGCGCCGCCCGTTACGTTATTCCTGGACACGATTCCTACAGCCTCGGAAAACTATCTAAATCCTTAAACATCCATATAGAAGGAAGGCATCGTGCAGGTGGAGATGCTTTAGCCACAAGCAAACTGTTTGATCTGTTGTACCATAAAGATCCCCAACACCTTTCTACTTTTATACAACATGAAATTAATCCAAAAAAAGTAAATCCGAAACTCGATATTGATTCCATTGACGAATTGCCGAGCAAAGCGGGTATTTACAAATTTTACGATGAATTTAATGCCTTGATTTACATCGGAAAAAGTAAAAACATTAAAAAACGGGTGGAACAGCACCTCAGAAATACTTCCACAGCAAAGGGTAGCATCATGATGCATGAAATCGCTCGTGTTTCGTACGAAATAACCGGATCTGAATTGACCTCGTCATACAAGCCATACGTGAAAATTGCCCGTCGCAATTGTCGGTTGTAAAGCGGTTTGAATTGTTTAATCAACTCACTTTCCAACAGCATTGCAATTAATTCAGATCCGGTTATTTCGTACGAAACACGAGCGATTTCATGCATCATGATGCTACCCTTTGCTGTGGAAGTATTTCTGAGGTGCTGTTCCACCCGTTTTTTAATGTTTTTACTTTTTCCGATGTAAATCAAGGCA
>JBJTWF010000004.1:0-28004 GCA_046081565.1 Flavobacteriales bacterium
AGTTTATCCCAATCCAAATATTTCTGAATGTATGCAGCTCTTACCCCAAAATTTACAGATACCTTACGGTTCACTTTTAGGTTATAAGAATAGACTCCACCCAGCATGGTGGTGGAAATGGTTCCTTCCGCTTGTTGGTCAAACATTGCTAACAAGGCAACTCCTCCTTTGATGTCCTTAACATAGGTGTCATATCCAGCAGAATACGTAACGTAATTACCCGTAAGTTGTGGCCATTCATTACGATAGTTGAGCGTGAATCTAGGACAACCCGTAGTTCCCGCTAACGCTGGGTTTAAATAAACCGGGTTAGAGTAGAACTGCGTAAAAGTGGGATCCTGCGACCAATACCCTGAGCACATGAAGATAAAGCTCATGGTAAAGAGCATGGCGCTTTGCCAAAAAGAAATAGGGGAGCTTAGGCGAAATTTCACGTGCGCTTCTACGAATTTAAGTTAACTTGGTTACAAATATCGTAAATATTTTGAAATAAATAAAATGGCTTTTCGTTTTTGAGGATTCCGCTTAAATTTGCCCTATGCTTTCATTCAGAAATTGGTTTTTGTTTTTCTTTTCATTCCTAACCCTAAATCCATTTTCTCAAACCATCGAAATTTCTATTCCATGGACAGGGAACAAATCCATAACCAAAGGAGAAATAACGTATCAAGTCCCCACGATCGGTAACCAAATTCCTAACGACGGTATTATACAATTCAAAACAACAATTGCTGTAAAGTCAGCTTCGCTTTCTCCATCCTTGATAAACGTGAATTACAGCATAGCTTCACCTCAAGAGTTAGCATACATTAACCAAATGGGGATTGAAATCCCCACGGTATTTAAGCCCGAAATGAAGGTTACTCGGGCAGGTTTGGAGCCCTTTTTGAGTATATCATGTCTTCCGTTTTTTTTAGAAAACAATACCATTTATCGAGTAGCGTCTTTTAGCGTTCAACTTTCTAACGGCCCACCATTATCCCATCAAAAAGATTTTGTGGCCAATTCGGTACTTTCCACCGGGGAGTGGTATAAAATCAGCATTGAAAAAGATGGGATTTATCAGGTTACTGGTGAATTCCTAGTAAGTTTAGGTATTGATTTAACAGGGGTTTCCCCCCAAAGTATTCATGTTTTTGGAAACGGTGAAGGTAGTTTACCAGAGTTAAATTCGGAGTCCTACACCGATGATTTAGCGCAGTGCTCTATTGGGTGGGTAGGGGCAGAGGATAACAAAGTTGATCCACAAGATTATCTTTTATTTTATGCTGGAGGGCCTCATCGATGGTATGCCAATGGGGGAAGTGAATTTGAACAGCGACGTAACCCTTATTCCGACAAAGCCTATTATTTTATTCATGTCAATTCAAATCTTTCGGCCAAACCGATCGCCTCCATCGATTGGTCCAGTGGCATGGAAGATTTAAGTGTATCTAGTTACGATTTTCGAGAAATTTATGAGTCAGATTTGGTTTCACTGGTTGGGGGAGGAAAACGTTGGTATGGTGAATTATTCGACATTGAGTTATCCAGAAATTTTCAGTTCTCCATTCCCAATATTGACGCTAATACCCCGTTAAAATTTAGAGTAGCCCTTGCAGCTAACGCGCTTACCGGTACGGGTACAGCGCAAAAATATTCGGTCAATGGAGCCTTGTTGTTTCAGTCTAATTTACCGGTAGCCCCCTATGATTTTAACCGTTCTGTGGTAAATTTCCAACTAACCAATCCAAGCCCCTCTGTGAACCTAAACATTACCATTAATAGAAATAGCCCCAATACGTTAGCTTATTTGGATAGAATCCTAATCAATGGCAGAAGAAATTTGGTTTTTTATGGTACTCAATTCGGATTTAGAAATCTACTCAACCAGGATTCAACCAAAACAGCCAAGTACATTTTGTCCTCCTTTCCTCAAAATGGTTTGGTTTGGGATATAAGTAACATACAATCCCCAAAGCGAATTATAGGTAATTGGCAATCGAATCAGTTTGCATTCTGGTGCAATCACAAATATCGAGAATTCGTTGCTTCCAATGGCGTCAATTTTTTCCAGCCCGCCGCCATAGGTCGTATACAGAACCAAAACCTTCACAGTTTGTCACAAATCGATTATCTTATTGTTACTCCATTAGCCTTTGAATCCCAAGCCCAACGATTAGCGGATCTACATCGTTCCAAAGGGTTGTCGGTCCATGTGGTTCTTTTAGAGCATGTTTACAATGAATTTGGTGCAGGCGCACCCGATGCTTCAGCCATTCGGAAGATGGCAAAAATGTTTCGAGACCGTTCCTTACAAAATGGTTCGAAAATGATCAAATACCTCTGTTTGTTTGGAGATGGAACCTATGACCCTAAGAATCGAATACCAAATAACAATAATTTTATCATTACCTATCAAGTTGAAAATAGTGAAAACCATATTTCTGCGTTGGTAACCGATGATTATTTTGGAATGCTAGACGATAACGAGGCACTATATGACACGGATTTGTTGGATATCGGAATTGGAAGGTTACTTATTAGTGATTTAACCCAAGCAAAGCAACAAGTGGATAAAATTGAACATTACTTGAACAACGGTTCATCCCTGTTCAAAAATAACTTGGCTAATTGCTGCTTGGACAATCCCAGTGAAAATACGTTTGGCGATTGGAGAACCAAAGTTGTGCAAATTGCTGATGATGAAGAAAACGGTTATTTCATAAAAAACGATACCGAACCTCAATACGACATCCTCAAAAATAATTATCGCGAGTTGAATTGCGATAAATTATATATGGATGCTTACCCGCAACAAACATCGGCCGGTGGACAAAGGTACCCAGATGTTTTTGAGGCCATTACGGATCGAATTAACCGAGGAGCCCTTGTTGTGAATTACGTTGGACATGGGGGGGAAGTTGGATTGGCTGAAGAACGGGTGGTGACCATACCTCAAATTCAATCCTGGCAAAACATCAATGCGCTAACGTTATTTGTTTCTGCGACCTGTGAATTCACCAAATTTGACGACCCTACACGCGTTTCTGGTGGAGAATGGATGTCCTTGAATCCGGTCGGTGGTGCGATTGCACTAATGACCACCACGCGTTCTGTATTTTTTGGGGTAAACTCGAGCGTTGGCCTTGCCTTTTACAACAATGCTTTCGTTCGAGATGCTAATGGGAATCCTCGAACCTTTGGAGACATCGTGAAATTTACAAAGAATGCAGCGTTATCCTCTGACAATAAACGAAGTTTTACCTTAATCGGTGATCCCGCCTTAAAAATAGCCTTACCTACTTTGCGTGTGGTTACCGATAGTGTTAATGGATTTAATGTTTCCTGTCTGGATACATTATCTGCCCTAAGTAAGGTTACGGTAAAAGGACATATTGAAGATGCAAATAACACATTCGTTTCGAATTTTAATGGAACGCTGATACCTACGGTTTTTGATAAAATTAAGAACTCTCAAACCCTAGGACAAGATCCTAGTTCACCAGTAATTGATTTTGAATTACAAAGGAATGTTTTATACAAAGGAAAAGCTACGGTTACCAACGGATATTTCGAATTTAGTTTCCTTGTTCCCAAAGACATTGCGTTGAATTATGGGCGTGGAAAATTGAGCTATTATGCCTTTTCAAGTGGTATTGATGCCATAGGGTTGGATACTACCTTTGTTATTGGAGGGATTAACCCCAACGGAATTGTGGATTCAATTGGGCCACAAATTAGTATCTTTTTAAACGATGATAAATTTGTTGAAGGAGGAATTACGGATAAGACCCCCGTCCTGGTAGTAAAACTTTTTGATGAAAGTGGTATTAATACCGTTGGAAATGGAATTGGACATGATTTAGTGGCTATATTAGACGATCTCACTTCCTCTCCAATGGTATTGAACGATTACTATTCGACTGATTTAAATACATACCAGTCAGGACAAGTGAAATTTCAAATGGAGGCATTAGGTGAAGGAGTCCATACGGTGAAGGTGAAAGCCTGGGACGTAACAAATAATTCTTCCGAAGGAAAGGTTACGTTTGAGGTGAAAACGGAAGATAAAGCTTCGATAAATCGGCTTTTTAATTATCCAAATCCATTCTCGACCCACACGGAATTTATGATGGAACATAACCAGTCTTGTGATGTTTTGGATGTTTTGATTCAAGTATATACGATTTCAGGGAAATTAGTTAAGACCCTTTCAACCCAAGTTCAAACCCAAGGTTTTACCACAAGAGGTATTAGCTGGGATGGACGAGACGATTTTGGAGATAAACTTGCCAATGGAGTTTATGTTTACCGCTTCCTTTATTCCAATGCCGAAGGTAAAAAAGCGGAATCAATCGAAAAATTGGTAATTTTAAATTAGCCTCTTGCAATAAAACTTTTCGATTTGCGTATATTAGCGCCTTTCTTTGGTATAACTTATGCGAATTTTATTCATTTCTACGCTTTTTGTAATTTTCCCTAGACCTTTTTTCACCCAAGCGGAGTCAAACGACTTACAGCTAAATACGATAACTACCGCTTTACCTTTTATGGCAATAACGCCAGATTCAAGGGCAGGAGGTATGGGAGATGCTGGTACGGCGCTTAGTCCTTCATCGACCTCTGTTTATTGGAATACGGCAGGACTTAGTTTTGCTGAGAAAAATAGTGAAATCAGTTTATCATACACCCCTTGGTTACGTCAACTTACTAACGATATGCACCTATCGTATTTATCTGGCTATTTACGGGTAAATAAAAAGCATGCTTTGGGGGGCGCACTTCGGTTTTTTAGCCTAGGGGAGATCACCTTTACTGATGCTTCTGGTAATATTTTGAGAGATGATAAACCCAGTGAATTTGAAATTACTGGAGCGTATGCCTTTAAATTATCCGATAAATTCAGCATCGGGGTCAACGGAAAGTTTGCCTATTCGAACTTAACGGGAGGGTTGACGGTTGCTGGAGTAATGACTAAACCCGGAAAAGTAGGGGCTGCAGATTTATCCATGACATATTACAACGATCGCGTCAAAATAGGTAGGTCGAATGCCACGTATACGTTCGCAACCACCATAAATAATATTGGAAACAAGGTAGCTTATTCCGTATTGGCAAAACGAGATTTCATCCCCATGAATTTAAAAATTGGTAATGCGCTCACGATGAAATATGACTCCTACAATACCATCACATATGCCTTAGATATCCAAAGGCTCCTAGTTCCAACACCTGCCTTTTATGATAACATTAACGGACAGGTAACCATGTTGTCCGGTAGAAGTGGTGATGTTGGGGTTATTAATGGGATGCTTCAATCTTTTTATGACGCACCTGGTGTGGTGGCAAAGGATGAGAATGGTGATTACATTCAAAATAATGATGGTACGTATCAAATTGTTAAAGGCTCACGATTCAAGGAAGAATTAAGTGAAATCAATATTGCCGCAGGCGCTGAGTGGTGGTATAATGAAACGTTTGCAATACGTTCGGGCGTGTTTTATGAGAGTCGAAACAAAGGGAACCGTCAGTATTTGAATTTAGGGGCAAGCCTGAAATATAATATGTTTGGTATTGATTTCTCGTATTTGGCATCGCTTAATGGCAGACAAAATCCACTCGCAAACACCTTGCGTTTCACCTTGCGTCTATACTTAGGCGACAAACCAGTGAAATCCTCCGATGTATGAACCTTCGAATAGGGTTTGGCGTTGACGTTCATCGCTTATCGGATGGCCTTCCTTTAATGCTTGGGGGAATTTCCGTTCCATCAGATAAAGGAGCCGTTGGGCATTCAGATGCAGACGTATTACTACATGCAATTTGCGATGCTATTCTTGGGGCCTGTAATCTGAGGGATATTGGATTTCATTTTTCTGATAAGGACCCTCAATTTAAAGGCATAGATTCTTCCTTACTTCTTACCCAGGTGATGGATCTTGTTCAACAGAAAAAATATTTGGTTGTAAATGTAGATTCAACCATTATTCTAGAATCGCCTAAAGTAAGTTCCTATATACCATTAATGCAAGAAAAAATCGCCCAATTATTAAGGGTTCCAATCGATTGTATTACGGTAAAAGCCACCACCCATGAGGCTGTTGATTCCTTTGGTCAACGAAACGCTGTAAAAGCCTATGCAACGGTGCTTATGAATAAAGCCGAATAAATTCGTAGCTTTTTTTCCGTATCTTTGCCTCAATGGAAAAACAGGTTATTCTCGATTCCAAACAATTCGATTTAACCCTTACGCGGTTGTGCCACGAATTAATTGAACAACATGCCGATTTTTCCCATGCCGTATTAATTGGTCTTCAACCCCGTGGAATTCATGTTGTTAGTAGATTACGCAATACATTGATGAATTTGTTGGGCACCACACCCGTTTGTGGAACCTTGGATATTACCTTTTATCGAGATGATTTCAGAAGACGAGAAAAACCCATCATACCGAACGTGACGAATATCAACTTTTCGATCGAAGGGAAATCAGTGATATTGGTGGACGATGTGTTGTTTACGGGTCGAACAATACGTTCGGGAATGGACGCATTGTTAGCATTTGGAAGGCCAAAAAACGTACAATTGTTGGTATTGGTGGATCGCAGGTTTAGTAGGGATTTACCTATACAGGCGGATTACATAGGTCAATCGGTCGATACCTTGTTACAAGAAAAAGTGAAGGTAAGTTGGAAGGATATAGATGGAGAAGATAAAATTGAATTGTTTATGATGGATCAATATGAATAGGCTAAGTGTCCCCCATTTAATTGGAATTCGCGACTTAACGGTTGATGATATCAATACGATATTTAATACGGCTGATTCTTTTAAGGAGGTAATTAATCGTCCAATTAAAAAGGTTCCTTCGCTGCGAGACATAACTATCGCTAATATTTTTTTCGAGAATTCCACGAGAACAAGAATTTCTTTTGAATTGGCTGCAAAGCGATTGTCTGCAGATGTCTTGAATTTTACTGCGTCGAGTAGTTCTGTAAAAAAAGGGGAGACGTTAGTGGATACGGTTAATAACATTCTTGCGATGAAAGTGGATATGGTTGTTATGCGGCATGCATCGCCCGGAGCAGCAGCTTTTCTTGCAAAAAACATTTCGGCTAGAGTCATTAATGCTGGAGATGGGACGCATGAACATCCAACCCAAGCCTTGTTGGATGCTTATTCAATTCGAGAAAAGTTTGGTGAGGTTGCGGGTAAAAAAGTGGCAATTGTTGGTGATATATTGCATTCAAGGGTTGCATTATCAAATATATACTGTTTGCAAAAGCTTGGTGCGGAGGTTATGGTTTGTGCCCCTAAAACTTTGATACCAAAGAATTTAACGGATTTAAAGGTCCATTATACGGATAATTTGAAGGAGGCACTATCGTGGTGTGATGTAGCCAATATGTTAAGAATTCAATTAGAGCGTCAGGAAATTCCTTATTTTCCCAGCCTGAGAGAATACACCATGCAGTTTGGTCTTACTCAGTCCATTTTGGATGAATTACCAAAGCAAATTACAATAATGCATCCTGGCCCGATTAACCGCGGGGTTGAAATTTCAAGTGAAGTAGCGGATGGACATAATAGCATCATTCTTAATCAAGTTGAAAACGGGGTTGCTATTCGTATGGCAGTAATTTATTTACTAGCTTCACAGATTGAACGATGATTTTTGATATATTTGGAAAAACACACGGATGAATTTCAAAAGCGAAAAGAAAGGTAATGTCCTCATCGTTCGTTCGACTATCGAAAGGTTGGATACGGAGTCAGCCCCTGAATTGAAAGGGTTGCTTACGTTTGAAAATAAGCAAGGCCATAATAAAATACTTTTAGATTTATCGACCATTAAGTTTTGTGATTCTTCGGGATTAAGTGCAATTTTAGTTGCGAATCGACTTTGCAAAGACACGAACGGAGTATTTATTTTGACGGGAAATCATCCAAATGTCACAAAAATGATAGAAATAGCTCAATTAGATCGTGTGCTTATAATACACGATACCATCGAAAATGGGTTAAAAGGTTTTGAGTAATTTTTCTGTTACTGTTTTAGGCAGTTCTGCTGCTGTTCCTACTTTATACCGTTCAACATCTGCTCAAGTACTTAGCTACCAAAACCGTCTTTTTTTACTGGATTGCGGAGAGGGTACTCAGCTACAAATGCGCAAGTATCAAGTGCCTTTTCAACGGATTAATGAAATATTTATCTCTCACCTACACGGAGATCACTTTTTAGGCCTACCTGGGTTATTGAGTACAATGAATTTGTTGGGAAGAACTGAAGGAATATCCATTTATGCTCCTCCTGCGCTTGAACAGGTATTGTCTTCCATTTTCAGTGCTACAAAAGATCACATGGTTTATCCATTCAAGGTTATACCTTTAGTAATGGATCGAGAAGAGGTAATTTTAGAAGATGATACGCTTCGCGTAACGGCCTTTCCATTGAATCACCGGGTGCCTACTTTTGGATTTAAATTTGAAGAGAAGTTTCGAAGGTTAAAAGCCAATGTTCACGCCTTAGCGCAGCGTGAGATTAATCCAGTTCACTTGCAAACTTTACTTACAGGAAGGGATATTGAATTGCTGGATGGTACTCTTTTGAGGTATAGGGATTTCACCATTCCTCATCCAGCGGCACGCATTTTTTCTTATTGCACGGATACAGCACCTTTTTCAGCATTGTCCACTTATTTGGAAGGAACGACTACCTTATACCACGAAGCTACTTTTTTGCATGATAAAATGGATAGGGCAAAAAAAACACATCATTCTACGGCTCGGGATGCCAGTAGTTTAGCCAATGATCTTGGAGTCGAAAAGCTATTAATTGGGCATTTTTCAGGTAGATATAAAGATCCCCAAGCGCATTTAGATGAGGCCAAGCAATGGTTTCATCGAGAATTATATGCTGTGGAAGATGGGGAGAATTATCCCATACGTTGATTTTACGAATGCCAAAGATCACTTGGTTAAAGGGTTTGTGTTTACACAATTTTTCCGTTTACCAATCGTAATGCATTGCTGCCTAACGTCCTAGAGAAGGATAAGTGCAGGTTTTCAAACGATAAATTTTATAAACAAGCATGATAATTGAAAATTTAGTGCGTACATGTGGAGAATGTAATAATCCATTGAAGGGACGAAAAGACCAAAAATATTGTTCTGATTATTGTAGAAATACGTATAATAACCGTCAAAACGAGTACGCCAATAATTACGTTAGAAGGATTAACAATATTTTACGTAGAAATAGACGAATCCTTGGATTGATTATTAATCGCAACGAGTCTTATAAGGAAATCCAAGAACTTGCAGAGTTGGGATTTAACTTCCAGTATTTTACCAATATGTTGCATGATATAGACGGAAGCCCACTTTATTTTTGCTACGATTTAGGATACCGTAAAGAAGAGGGACTGAAATGTAAAATTATTGAAAAAGCTTTTTGAATCATTGAGGGTTATGAAGAGTGTTTCCCTCGTACTTTGGGAATACGAAAATAATCGCTGTCTTTTTTAGGTGCGTTTTTAAGCACTTCTTCCTTACTTAGTGTTGGAATGATTTCATCTTCTCGAAACCGGTTTTCTTCTTGGGTTAGGTAAATTAAGGGTTCATAACCCTCTGTATCTAATTCATTAAGCTTATTCATAAAACCAACGATTCGGTTTAAATCGTTTTTGATTTTTTCCTTATCCTCTCCTTGACATGCAAGGCGAGCTAGGTTGCTTAGGTGATTAATTAAGGCATCATTAATTTCCATGGTAGACAAAGTTAATAAACGGAAGGGTATTTCCTTTTTAGTGGTAATGAAATTATATCATGACACTTGGCATTAAGCTCTTCCACGGTTAGCTTCGCTATTTCCTCAACCTCAATCCGTTTGTGAATATGAACGATGGATGTTCCTGGTTTTGCTGGTCCAAGCCAGTCTACAAGGTCTGAGAAGAGAATAAAATTGTTTTCAAACGTAAGGGGAAGTAAGGGGATTTGGAGGGTTTTAGCAATTTTAAAAGCCCCCTGTTTAAAAGGCAACATTTTGGGAAGGTTTTCCGTGGGAAAAGTCGCTTCAGGAAATATTGCTAACGAATAACCTTCTTCAATCGCTTTTGTTGCACCTAGGTATGCAATTGCGGCTTTTGATTTATTCTGGCGATGTACTGGAACATTCATCGCTTTGAAGTACGTGCGAACAATTGGGTAACTTAATATTTCGCTTTTTCCTAAAAACTTGAATTCATGATGAGGGAGTATGGAGTACATTAAAAAAATATCGAGGTACGAGGTGTGATTAGCAACAATAATGTAAGGACCATTTAGCGACTCATTGGCATTAATAATATGAAGACGATAAAAACAGAGTCGTCGAAAGAGGTGGCTCCACCATCTAAAAATAACAAATCCCTTTTTTTTGTGTTTGGGGATTTTAACTAGGATGAAAAAAAATGGATAGAATAGGATCGCCAAAAAAATGAAAACGATAGCGCAGTAGGCTTTCCAAGCCAATGATAAAAAACCCTTTAAAACCTTCACGTACAAAGGTAAAGAAAATCGATCTTTTATTAAAATCGCACGAAATTGGTTACTTTTGTGGACGTATGGCTCGATTACTTACTGGAATTCAAAGTACAGGCACTCCGCATCTTGGAAACATTTTAGGCGCCATCATTCCTTCCATTGGTTTGTCGAGAGAATCGGGTAATGAAGCGTTCTATTTTATTGCTGATTTACATTCATTGACCCAAATAAAGGATGCTCAAGTATTAAGGCAAAACACCTATGCAACGGCCGCAACATGGTTGGCCTGTGGTTTAGACCCAGAAAAAACAGTTTTTTATCGACAAAGTGATATTCCTGAAGTTTGCGAGTTGATGTGGTATTTGCTTACTTTTTTCCCTTACAGTCGCTTATCGCTTGCTCATAGTTTTAAAGATAAATCGGATCGTTTGGAGGATGTTAATGGGGGATTGTTCACCTATCCGATGCTCATGGCTGCTGATATATTATTATACGATGCTGAGGTGGTACCCGTGGGCAAGGATCAAACTCAACATATTGAGTTTACAAGGGATGTCGCTTCGAGGTTTAATGCTCGAATGGGCGATGTTTTTACGATTCCAACGGAGCAATTGAACCAGGAGTCAATGTTAATCCTCGGAACGGATGGTCAGAAAATGAGTAAATCAAGGAACAATTACATTGATATTTTTCTTGATGAAAAGGATATGAAAAAGCAAGTTTTCTCCATAGCTTCGGCCAGCACGCCTTTGGAAGAACCTAAGGACCCTGATGCTTGTTCTATTTTTACATTGTTCAGTCAGGTTGCCACGAAAGAAAGCGTTGAAGAAATGCGTCAAAATTACCTCCGGGGGGGATACGGTTTCGGTCATGCAAAGCAAGCGTTATTAGAAACCCTTTTGACAAGGTTTGCTGAGGAAAGAAAAATATATTCCTATTATATGAATCATTTGTCGGAACTGGAAGGTTTATTAGTTCAAGGTGCATCAAAGGCAAAACCAATAGCCATTGATGTTTTACATCGGGTTAAGCGGGTATTATTGTAGGAAATCATTCAACTATTGTTTCTAGAAATTATTTTTTTTTAAAAAAAGAACTAACCTTTTTTAGGTTTGTGCGTTATAAGATTCACGTTTTTTAAAATCACATTATGAGGCAGCTGAAAATAGCGAAGCAGGTAACCAATAGAGAGACGGCATCTCTAGACAAGTATTTACAGGAAATAGGTCGAGTAGATCTTATTACCGCAGAGGAAGAAGTCGAATTAGCGCGAAGGATTCGAGCCGGGGACCGAACCGCATTGGAGCGATTAACTAAGGCCAATTTACGATTCGTTGTATCGGTGTCAAAGCAGTATCAAAACCAAGGGTTAGCCTTACCCGATTTGATCAATGAAGGTAATCTAGGATTGATTAAAGCTGCAGAGCGTTTCGATGAGACGCGAGGCTTTAAGTTTATTTCTTACGCTGTTTGGTGGATACGTCAATCCATTCTACAGGCCTTGGCTGAGCAAGCTAGGATTGTACGTTTGCCTCTTAATAAAATCGGGAATATTAATAAAATCAACAGGGCCTTTTCGGAGCTTGAGCAAAAGTTTGAACGTCCTCCATCCGCGGAGGAATTGGCTGAGTTTTTAAATTGTAGTACGGATGAGGTTAAGCAATCGTTAGCTCAAAATGGTCGTCATGTATCAATGGACGCACCATTGGTAGAGGGGGATGAATCCTCTTCAAATATGTATGATGTTTTGACCGGCGATGCTATGCCAAGCCCTGAAAATCGTTTAGTAATTGAGTCTTTGTGTAGTGATATTCAACGTTCTTTAAAGACCTTAACCCCTAGAGAAAGTGAGGTGATTTGTATGTTCTATGGTTTAGATGGTAGATCGCCTATGTCCTTAGAAGAAATTGGTGATCGATTCGATTTGACGAGAGAGCGGGTAAGACAGATTAAAGAAAAAGCGATCCGGAGGCTCAAGCATACCTCTAAAAATAAAATCCTAAAAAGTTATTTGGGATAATTAATATGGATCCACGTCGATGCTAATCCGTATGGATTTATAGTGAACATGTTGATTAAAGGAATCTAGGAGCGTTAGTAAACGCTCCTTTATTTTTTTATCAGAAATCGATTTCTCGTATTTTATTTTAATGGTTTTAAGGTATTTATTCTGAATTTTTCGAATGAGTGGAAATTCAGGACCTATTACTCGATAATCGAATGCACTTTTTAACAGTTTTCCTAGGGTTTCTGCGCCAGCATTTAAGAGGTTTTCGTCGTTGTGGCTTATGGTTAAATTGATCAATTTCGTATTGGGGGGATAATTGAAATTTTTACGTTCTACCCACTCGTGATCCAGGAACGCTTTGTGGTTGTGGGTCAAGACCAGGGATAGAATCCAATGATCAGGTTGTTTTGTTTGAATAATTACTTTACCCCCAGATTTTTTTCTTCCTGCTCTGCCAGAAACTTGGGTTAGCATTTGAAAGGCTCTTTCATAGGCACGAAAATCGGGTAGGTTCAACATGAAATCAGCGTCTAACACACCAACAAGGAAAACATTATCGAAGTCCAACCCTTTGGATAACATCTGTGTTCCGATGAGAATGTCAATCTCTTTGTTTTCAAATTGTTGAATGAGGGTAGCGTAGGAATTTTTGGATCGTGTTGTATCGAGGTCCATTCGACCTATTTTGGCCAGAGGAAACAGTTTTTCAATTTCATCTTCAATTTTCTGTGTGCCAAATCCGTGCATTTGCAATCGATCGCTACCACAGGCTTTACAACTACCGAGCGGTTGGGTGTGATATCCACAATAATGACATTTCAGGTGGTTAGCGGTTTTGTGGTAGGTTAAGGTCACATCACATTGATGGCATTTAGGAATCCATGAACAGAGTGCACACATCCAAAATGGGCTATATCCCCTTCGGTTTTGAAAGAGTATGACTTGTTGTTTGTTTTCTAAACACGCTTCGATTTGCTGGTACAGTGGGGTACTAAGGTGCGTTAAATCAAATCGTGTCGAATGTTCATTTTTTACGTTGCAAATATGTATTGTAGGTAATTCCACCCCTTGGTATCTTGTTTCCAAGGTTACCATTCCATATTTCCCGTTCATCGCATTGGCGTACGATTCTAAGGAAGGGGTAGCTGAACCAAGGATCACCTTAGCATGAAATAAGGTGGCTAAATACAAGGCGGCGTCTCTGCCGTTGTAGCGGGGGGATGGATCTTGTTGTTTGTAAGAGCTTTCATGTTCCTCGTCAATGATTACAAGGCCAAGGTTGGTAAAGGGAAGGAAGATCGAAGACCGAGCGCCGATGATGATTTGGTATTCGTATTGGCTATTTTCAAGCACTTTGTTCCATATTTCTACCCGTTCATTTTGATTAAATCTAGAATGATAAACCCCAATTTTTTTTCCGAAAAAGCGCTCAAGACGTTGAATAAGCTGTGTGGTTAATGCAATTTCAGGGATAAGAAACAAAACTTGTTGTTTATTTTCCAGTGCTTTTTGGATATGATGAATATATATTTCTGTTTTACCGGATCCTGTTATGCCATTCAAAAGTACTATGTCATGGTGTGACCATTGTGCATTGATTTCACGGAAAGCGTTTTGTTGCGCTTCTGTAAGCATTGGTAGTTTCTCGGTAGTAGTGTTTTCTTTTTGTAATCGATCGACTGAAAACCGTTCCAGGAGGATAAATCCTTTTTTAGCTAAGGAATTAAGGGTTGAATTCGAAATGGATTCTTGAATTAATCGTTTTTTTTCTATGTATTGTCCATTAAGTCCTACTTGTGTCATGAGTTGGCGGATTTTTAGTAAGGCCAACATTTGTTCTTGAGTACGTTCCTTTTGGCTAAGTCCATCGATTATTTGATCTAGGTCTACCGCTGAAAGGGATGGATTTAGGTAAGCAAACGTAATCGTTTTGGGGATATAGCGCTGGTTTATTTCTTCTTGGGTAATGACGGCTTTTTTATCAATTAACCGTTTAATGTACCATTGAATATTTTTTACGGCAATCACCTCGGCAAGTTGTACAAGGTTTGCTTTTTCACGATGCGCCAGGGTACTAATAATTAGTTTTTCTTTTTCATCGAGTTCGGTTCGATCAAATTCGAATTCGGGATGAATTACGATTATGGTTTCACTTGCTAATTTGAAATTTGCTGGAAGGGCGGCGTTCATTACATCTCCTATTGGGGATAAATAATAGCTTGAAATCCAGTTCCAAAATACTAATTGAGTTTGATGAATAATGGGGTTTTCATCGAGGATGTAATCGACGTATTTGGCTTGGTAGAGGGTGGGGGGATTTTCATGTATTTTCGCAATAATCCCTGTGATTCGTTTATTCTTTCCAAAAGGTACAATTACCCTTTGTCCGACGGTAACGGATTCATTTATTTCAAAAGGAACCCTATAGGTAAATACATTCCGCAGTGGAAGTGGGAGTATAAGGTCTACGAAAATTGTTTTTCGTTCTGACATACGCTGACCCTATTGACAGGCATAGGATTCTTCGCTTCCAACCACATTGTCGCCCGGATGGTTAGAACAAAACAGAAGAAGCCCTGTAATGGGACCTAGACAAAGTTCTCGCGTACTTTTTTTATCGATGGCTCGAATATAAGCTTGCGCAGCACTGGTGTAAAAGGATCGATAAAACCGCAAGGTCTGTCTTGAGGAAAAGATCCCAACTACGCCTTTCCCATTGGTTACGGTTAAGTTGGTGAACGTCGGTTTACTTTGAGAAAGCGATGAACTTGGGGCGTTGACGACCATGTAGTTATACAGCGCTTCAGAACCACCAGTAATGGTAAATTGAATCCCTTCAAAGGTTCTTCTGGTGATGTTTGGGTCTGCTGTTACTGCTTTTTTCATAAGGGTATAAAACGTTTCTCCGTAGGCGGTAAACGTTCTAGATTCTCCAGGAATGATATTCGTCTCGCCGAGTTTCCATTCGAAGGACTTCGTCGTTTTATTCACACCAATGTATTCATTGAAATAAACATCTAAGGCGGCATTCACTACAAAAGCATTACCAAAGGTATTTACGGCCGACACGCCTTGACTCACGTATTCGCCAGGATTGTTAGCAAATTTAAATGTAAAATTCTGTGTGTTTGAGGGGGAGGTCAAGCCATGCACTAATTCCGTTTCACCGTTGACTTCGAATTTACCGTTATCAATTTTTATATTGACTTTGTAGGTAGCGTCTTTATTCAAAGAGCTCATGAGGGGATTGGGCGAAATCTGTTGTACTTCATTTGGTCCACTAGCCAAGGTTTTGAAGTAATATACTTTTTGTTCGGGGGCATAGAAAGCTCCATTAACGTCCTTGTTGTTGACTATGGTATCTGAAAGCAACCACGTTCGAGTGACGAAACCACCGACCCATTCACTTACACGGGCCTCTACGTGTTGAAAATAACTTGAATCAGCCACCTGAGCGATATCAACGGCACTCCCTGGTCCGATGAAAGCTTTTGTGATTTTTATATAATGTAGGCTGTCCGCGTGATCTAATAAACCGTATACTACGGCTGTTTCTTTGTAGTCACCGATAAGATCAACTTTTTCATTACAAGCGTATAAGGCGATCGACAGTAAAAGAAACGGACCAAGCTTTTGCATGTTATTGTGGTGAATTAAGAACAAAGGTACCTTTTTTAGTTGATGCTATCAAGTCAATTTCATAGGAAAATGCTTGGTATCGTTGGTTGTTAAAGGCTGCCATTTTTCCCGGAATAAATACTTTATATTTCCCGCCAGGTTTCATTTTTAAAAAGGCAATTTGTAACCCTTTATCCAAGGATTGAAATGGCATTGTACGTGGAATGTACGCCTGTTTTTGGGGATCATAGGTGCTTTCTAGGGTATCACCAAGGGCATTGTATTTACTAAAATTGAATTTAATTTCATCTTGGGGTTGAATAAAAGCCCCTTGCCCTGCGGACTTAATTTCTAAAAGGACGTTGCTATCTAAAGCCACGATAGCTTTATTTTGAAATGCTTTTTGAAAAAGCCTTTTTTCATTTTCCACATTGCATTGCGTGATGAATTGTTCATAGGTGTAAATCCAAGATTGATCTGAATCGATAAGGCTTGTTTTTTCATTCATCCCGTCTTCAAATCCTTTTATGAGCGGTGATTTAGAAAGATTCTGATGCGCATTAAATCCCCTGAAAACATTGATGCATTCGAAGGCATTTAGCTTTCCAAAGCAATATGAAAGGCGCTTTAGTTCTTCGTTGGTCATCGACTTTCTATTTTGCTTAGCAAGTTCCAAAATGGAGGACCTACAATCCAGTGTAGTGTCTCCTTCTAGGTATTTTGTAAAACCACTAAGCAGAACGCGGATTTCTAATTGACGAAAGTTGGGTTCTTTACGTTTAAATTTTGCGGCCATTTTAGCACCAACAAAATAAGCCACGGAGTCTGCTTTGTCTTGTAGGTTGGCCCTTGTTGGGTTTGGATCAGAGGTTTCTTCCTGCGAACAGGCATAAAGGATTTTAATTGCCAATAAAAACCAGAGAATATATAATTTACCTGAATAAAGCTTACGCACTAGAGGAATAATTTGCATTAACATGTTAGTCTAAAAAGTAGAAAGCATTTGCTAATTGGAGTTTTCCATTCTCCCAAAATCCACGAAACAGGGGATTATCAAAAAAGAAGACAATATGCCCATCACCTAAGGGTTTACTCCCAGAGGAAACGGAACCGAGTTGTTCGTACTTAACAGAAGCACCTGCAAACCCACTCATCCAGCCTTTGTTTTCTTTTATTTTTTGAGCCACATCGCCGTCAAAAATGGTAGTACTGGCGTTCAGCCTCAGCGTGAAATACGTATTATCATATCCGTAAGCCAGCGGATGGGATGGGTCAGGAGTACACGCATAAATGGCCCCATTTACGGTTTCTTTCATGGCCATTCGTTCTCGGTTTTCCATCTTCACTTCTTCCGTATCTTTCGTTGGTTCTTGGGGTTTATTAGAGAGGCCGAAATAAGCCTCCGTAAAGGAAGTATGGGCAGTCCCCATGACGATACACGTTCCTCCTTGTTCAATCCATGCTTTCAACGATTCCATGTTCGAAATGGTAAAATCTTCAGGAATTAGTAGAATATCGATGTCATTTAAATTGGGGGTTTCATCTGCATCCCAAAGTAAACGTTGATGGGGAATTTCAAGATCTTCCGATAGAAAATACCAAATTTCACCAAGGGAGGTGGGAGAAGTTTTATCATTAAATGGAACGGCAATGCGGGGGTTTTTAATTGTTTTGATATGTGAAGTGCCTAAATCAATGGTATTATTCCATCCGGAGCGTAATGCTTTATATTTAAGGTCCATTTTTACAAGTTCGTTGTTCACTAACGATTGGAGTGATTTATCCTTATTGTTCGCTTTTAGGAGAAGCAAGGTTCCTCGGTTTAATTTACCTTCTTTTGTTTCGATATCGATATCGGTAACAGAAACGCAGAATCCTTGTTTGAGTAATTGGTTCAAGTATTTTGCATCGGTAAGGGTTCTCCATTCGATGGCAACAGCATAGGGTTCATCCGAGAGGGTTAACGGAGAATTCTTAGGGTTCTTTTTTTCGTAAATAGTACAAGGGATTAATTTATCAATTTTCATGCAGGGAACTCCGTATGCATAGGGGAGTGACCACGCGGTTATGTCATAGGTAATGGAGTCTGAAAGGAATGTTTGAGGTTCGAATAACACGGTCATTAAAGTACGTTGCGGTTGATTTGAGGTCACAAGGATGTCATTGGGTTTAATTTTATAGCTTCTTTTTTGTTGGGAAAAATAGTCAAGCCCTTCTACTGCATTTGGAGTATTGTTCGAGGGCTGTTTGTATTGGATTTGATGGGTATTTAGTAATGCCAAAAGGCGATCTATGTTTGGTGCATCACCGTCGAGGATTAGGGTGTAGGGATTTTTTGCCGTTTCGTTGTAGAATTCATGAAACGCTTTAATTAATTTATGTTGATGTTCTAATACCGTTTCTATAGTTGAAAACCCGGTTGTAACATGATGAAAGATGCGATCGGTGAGTGTTAAGGTATCTTGTTTATCAGTAATTACGCTCAAGCCGGCTCTACCTGATCCCCCTTGTTCATAGGTCATGCCAATGGAGCCATGGAACATGGGATAGGTATCCCCATAGGAGGGGTAGAGTAAGTCAAACACCTCTTTAGAAAAGTATAGCCAGTGATTTTTATCAAAGATATTCGCGTGGTTTTTCCCAATGTCTTTTTGGAAGGTTCTTTGCCAAGGGGTGATTTGTTCGTGGTAGGGTTCTGCTGCTGGCGGAAAGTAGTAGGGTTCGTTGTACGATTGTTCATGAAAATCCACGTGAACGTGTGGTAACCATTGTTGGTACACAGGAATTCTTTGCTTGCTTTCCTTTTGGGTGGCCCATGCCCAATCTCGGTTTAAGTCGAATAAGTAGTGATTAAATCGTCCGCTTGGCCAAGGTTCATGGTGTTCAATCGAAGCATTTGCCTCGGGGAAGGTAGGGTTTTGGTACTGTCGAAAGAAGTTTACATAACGATCTCTACCATCTGGATTTAGACAAGGATCGATAATTACCAAACATTCGTCTAATAGTTTTTTTTTGTCTGTGACTAATCGATAGGCGGTCTCCATGGCGGCTTCTGTGCCAGAGCTTTCGTTTCCATGAACGTTGTAGCTGAACCAAACAATGGGAATCGTTTCGTTCGGATCCAGTTCAAGGTGTTTTACGCGAATGCTGGAGAGTTGACTGATGTTTTTTTCTGAGGAAAGAAACACTAAAAACAAGGGTCTTCCTTCTGGCGTTGTGCCATAGGTTTCCATTTTAACGTGGGTGGGATATAAGGATTGCAGGGATTGAAAAAAACTAACCACTTCGTGGTGTCTTGAAAAGTTCTTGCCTGCATGATAATATTGATTTAACGGGCTAACGGGAGAACTCAATTGTCCCAATAGGGGCTGAAGGAGTACCAACCAGGAACTGAAAAGCAACCATTTCATAGGGCCATAAAGCTAAGCATAATCTATCGAAATTAAAGTAATCCTTTCACTTTAAGAAATTCATCGAGGCTTTCGATATCACTAAATAGCACTTCTCTTGCCTTGCTTCCTTGAAAGGATCCGATGATACCCATGGCTTCTAATTGGTCCACAATTCTCCCTGCTCGGTTGTATCCTAACTTTAGTTTGCGTTGCAACAGGGAGGCCGATCCTTGTTGATTTATTACCACAATGCGCGCGGAATCTACAAACATGGAATCAATTTCATCCATTTCAAAATCACCGGAGGAATCTCCCCCTTCTGGGATGTATTCGGGTAAAAGAAATGCGCTTGGGTAGGCTCGTTGTTGTCCTACAAATTCACAAATTTCTTCTACCTCAGGGGTATCAACAAAACCGCATTGAAGCCTTAACATATCAGATCCAGTTGTAATCAACATATCCCCGCGACCGATAAGCTGATCTGCGCCCGAACCATCTAAGATGGTCCTAGAGTCAATTTTGGATAAAACCCTAAAAGCAATTCGTGCTGGAAAATTGGCTTTAATCATACCGGTTATAACGTTAACCGAAGGCCGCTGGGTGGCTACGATGAGGTGTATTCCAATAGCCCGTGCAAGTTGAGCAATCCGAGCAATAGGATGCTCCACTTCTTTACCGGCGGTCATGATTAAGTCGGCAAATTCATCGATTAACACAACGATGTAGGGCAGGTAACGGTGTCCTTTTTCCGGATTTAATTTCCTAGCGATAAATTTCGTATTGTATTCTTTGATGGTACGAACGCCGGCTTCTTTCAGTAATTCATACCGATCGTCCATTTCGATGCAAAGGGAGTTTAGGGTGTTTACTACTTTCGAGGTATCTACAATAATGGCGTCTTCTTCTCCGGGTAATTTTGCAAGAAAATGCCGTTCAATTTTATTGTAAAGGGTTAGTTCTACTTTTTTAGGGTCCACCAAAACGAATTTCACTTGTGCGGGGTGTTTTTTGTACAGCAGTGAAACAAGGATTGCGTTTAGCCCTACGGATTTACCTTGTCCAGTGGCCCCAGCAACGAGTAAGTGGGGCATTTTGGTTAAATCAAATACAAAGGTCTCGTTCGTTATGGTTTTTCCCATTACGATGGGTAATTCGCCATCGTGGTTTTGAAACTTATCGGATGCAATTAGGGAACGCATGCTCACCTTCTCTGGGTTCGAATTCGGCACTTCAATTCCTATGGTTCCTTTTCCGGGAATCGGTGCAATAATTCTAATACCGAGGGCGGAAAGTGAAAGGGCAATGTCATCCTCGAGGTTTTTAATTTTAGCAATTCTAACACCGGGAGAAGGAATAATTTCGTAAAGGGTAACGGTAGGTCCTACGGTTGCTTTGATTTTAGCAATAGCAATTTTATAGTTTGAAAGGGTTTCTACGATGCGTACTTTATTGCTTTCAAGTTCCTCCATGGTCACGGAATTCCCGCTTCCTTTATATTCTGTTAGTAAATCGATCGGTGGCAAGACATACGAATCTAAGTCTTGCTTAGGGTCGTATAAGCCATGTTTTTCCACCAATTCATCCGCTAATCCTTCTGTGGATTCCGTAAGGGGACTAGGGGGGATTTCCTCGGTTGCATCCGCTTCGGGGTCTTGTTCATATTCTAACGGATAAAGCACATCGAGTTCTGAATGTATAAAAGGATTATCGGGTTCAGGGGAATCGGGTTCAAACCGATTATCTTCGATGGGATCTTCATCAAAATGAATGGTTTCGGAGATAACATCCTCTTCGATTTGGTTTTCTTGTATTGGATTTACAACCCTCATGTCATTGATGGAATGATCCTGTGCAAGGGCATCGTTTAATTCTGATTTAGATTTAAATAATTGTAATAGTGCGCTGTAATTGGGATTGAAGAGCAAGGTGGTAACCATGTAAAGTGTAACCAAGTGGAGTAGGAAGGTGGGGATTTGACCAATGGAGAAAAATAACCAATGATTGATGGCGAAACCAAAGGTTCCCCCCGCGAAGTTTAAGTAAGGGTTAAAAAAACCGAGAAAAGAGGATCCCCAGAGGGTATAAACAAAAACAATAAGCGTTGTTTTTCCTAGCGGAAGAAGTGCTTTTCCAAGGCTTAGTTTCACTCCGAAGAGAAAAAGTAAAAGCGAAAAACCCAGGGCAACGATACCAAAGGTATTGTGAATGAGGGCGTGACTAAACCAAGCCCCTAATTTGCCGAGCCAATTATTCGGTTTTGGAATGTTGTAGGAGGAAATATATTCCCAAAATCCGATTTCCGTGAGTGCATCTTGGTCGTGTTTCCAAGTAAAAAAGTAGGAAATACAGGCAAAAAATAAAAACATTGAAAAAAGTGTAAGCAACGCTCCAATGGATGAAAGAAACCGTTTGCTTTTGATGAAATCGATTATTGATGTGCGTTCGTCTGAAGCGGTTTTTTTTGTTTTTGCCGTTGTACCTTTCTTTTGGGATTTTTGATTGCTTCCTCCAGCGGTCTCATATTCCGGTTCGTCTTCTTCGAATGGCGTAAATTGGTTGTCGCGCATGGGTATGGTAAAAAACGAAGGTACGGATATCTAAACGGGATTTGGATGGGATTTTTACTTTAATTTACACACACCAATGTTGAATAAGAAGTTACGGTTGGTTAATCAATTCGAAGAATTCATCTAGGGTAACGCGTTGGTAATCCTTGGGAACGCTGAAAAGGGTTAGCGGGATTTCTTTTTTGTTCCATTCTGTGAGTTCAAAGCGGAACATACCGTGGTCGGTGGGTTGATAATACGAAACGACGAGCCCTGGCAACTTGTGAAAGGAGGGGCCATATTTCGCATTGATTTTTTTTGTGTAGTAAAAGGGGAACGGTTTATCCAGGTTGTTAAAGTAAACTAGCATTTTTTTTGCTCGAATACCTGCGATTTTTTTGGATCCAAGGGTTTTTTTGTATCGATAGGTGAAGCTAGTATCCGATTCGTTTTGGTTCCCGGTTTTAATAGCGAATTTTCCCTTCGTTGTTTCAACGAGAAGGATGGACTTATTCCTTGAAAGGTTGTTGATACACTCTTGTTTTCCAAGGATCGTTGAAAAATGGATAACCTTGCCAAGGCTGTCTTTAGCATAAATTAGTATTTTCTCGATGGCATTGGAATCGATTGGTGTTACTTTGATTCCGGAATAAAGCAATTCTCCTGTAAATGTTTTTGGGCTTGACAAAAGAAGCACAACATGAAGCAAAGGGAGAGTAAGGAAAAACGTAAACGCATAATTATAGACGAAGATACGATTTTCAATGCAATCCATAGGTTTTGGCCTAGTCGAATGTAAAGGGTCGCATGTTTTCATTTCAAGGTAATTATACGGCGAGGGAGAATATCGGGCTTACCTAATCGATGTTTGACCTAATGTTATTCCCGTTGGGACTGAAATCGCTTTGCTCAGTGCTCGACCGAAAATTGGGGTAAAAAAAAGCCCTGCTGCGCTTTTCAAGCTTCGCAGGGCGAATGTGGAGAAGATCGGGCTCGAACCGACGACCTCTTGACTGCCAGTCAAGCGCTCTAGCCAACTGAGCTACATCCCCAATAACATTTGATCATCCTTGCTCTAGCCTCCGCCGTTGCTTCAGCCATGGATTACCCATCGATTTAGACCACGAAGATACGCTCTTTCTTTTAATGTTGGTAATTAAATCTTTTTTAGCTTAACAACTTTTGTATCTTTGTAAGGTACCGTTCCAAAGGGGACATGCCATGAGCAAAAACATCCAAATTATTATAAATCCATCGGAGTTAGGTGCGGGAACGCGAGGCTCATCTTTGGGGCCGTTTGCGATTCAAGCCAGCGCTCGAACGCAAGGCAACACGCTTTTTAATGACCATTCATGGGAGGTTTTACCTGATTTCAATCGGTTGCTCGACACCCAATCCTCTTATCCATTTGCCAAGCATATTGACCGTATGGTTGACGTTTATGAAGAAGTTTCCGCAGCGGTCAAAAAACACCTTTCTCATAATCGATTTCCCTTGTTGCTATCTGGGGATCATGCGTCTGCTGGCGGTACGTTGAAAGGTCTGAAGGCTGCTTTTCCTGATAAGCGCATTGGGGTAGTTTGGATTGACGCCCATGGGGATTTGCATTCACCATACACAACGCCTTCAGGGAATTTACATGGAATGCCGTTGGCTGCAGCTATGGGTTTGGATAATCTTCGGTGTAAGAAAAATGATATTGATGCCCACACATTGATGCATTGGGAAAAATTAAAGTCCAATGCGCTAGAACCATCTGATTTGGTATATGTTGGCGTTCGGAGTACTGAAATAGAGGAGGACGCCTTATTTGCCGAACATTCAATTGGTAATGTATCGGTGGACCAATTGCGAAAAAATGGTGCGCTAGAAACAACCCAAGAAATTCTTGATCGCTTGTCGGAATGTGATGCGATATATGTTTCCTTAGATGTTGATTCAATGGATCCTGAGGAGACTTCGCACGGAACCGGAACACCAGAGCCTAACGGACTGCTGGTAGAAGAAGTGCGCTCGATGCTGGTAGCATTAAGTCAGTCTCCCAAATTAATTGCGCTAGAATTTGTGGAAATCAATCCAACCTTAGATAATAAAACCAACAGAATGGCAGAAGTAGCATTGGAACTTCTTTGTGCCTGTACCCAAACCATACAAAATTCATGGAAAGAGAACTGAAGGAAGTATTGATTGAACAGGCTTCTAACTGGTTAGGTATTCCTATACAATCGGATTGGATTCAATTCCAACCCACCCGTAAGGATGTTGTAGGCGATTTAACGTTAATGGTTTTTCCTTTTGCCAAGGCCTTACAACGCCCGCCGGCTGAGGTTGCAGCTATCCTTGGAGAGTGCTTAAAGAATGAAGTTTCTTACGTCGAAGGTTATGAGGTTATACAAGGGTTTCTGAATATCGTTTTTTCTCAATACCATTGGGTGCATTGTCTAGAAAACATGTATCGGGACGAGATGTACGGAATTTCGGCCCCGAATTCAAAACCAACGGTTATGGTGGAGTACGCTTCCCCAAACACGAATAAGCCCTTGCATCTTGGTCACCTACGAAATATTTTTCTGGGGTATTCGGTTGCGGAATTAAAAAAAGCGAACGGACACCGCGTGGTTAAAACGCAGGTCATCAACGACCGCGGAATTCATATTTGTAAAAGCATGCTGGCCTGGCAGCGTTATGCTCCCGTTTTGCCCAATGGAGAAAGAGAAACCCCAGCGAACACGGGGATGAAAGGCGATAAATTAGTGGGTAAATACTATGTGGCTTTTGAAAAACATCTCCAAGAAGAACTTGCCTCGGTACTCGAACGATGGAAGGCAGGGGATTTTTCGGGGACTTCTACCGTCGTTCAAGAAAAATATAATGAATTAACCTTGGCGTGTAGTGGGAAAGATGAAAAAGCCTTAGCTGGAATACAGGACAAAATCAAGGAACTCGCGAAATCTGAAACGGAAATTCTTCGTGCTGCCCAGGATATGTTAGTGCGTTGGGAAGGAAGAGACCCTGAAACGTATTTGCTTTGGTCAACGATGAACGGATGGGTGTATGAGGGCTTTGATGTTACGTATCAGCGAATGGGAGTGGATTTTGACCAATTGTATTACGAAAGCAATACCTTTCTTCTTGGAAAAGATCAAGTTATGGAGGGATTATCCCGCGGTGTTTTCTATCAGAAACCCGATGGAAGTGTTTGGATTGACTTATCCGGGGAAGGGTTAGATGAAAAGTTGGTCCTTCGAGCCGATGGAACGGCGGTGTATATGACCCAGGATATTGGTACAGCGATCGAGCGCTTTCATGATTATCCCGATATGTCAGGAATCGTTTATACGGTTGGCAACGAACAAGACTATCACTTCAAAGTGTTATTTTTAATTCTTCAGAAGTTAGGGTTCTCTTGGGCTAAAAATTGTTTTCATTTATCCTATGGAATGGTTGATCTCCCCTCTGGAAAAATGAAATCCAGGGAAGGTACGGTCGTAGATGCAGATGATTTAATGGAAGAAGTGGTCATGGCAGCAACTGCGATGACCGAAGAGCGCGGGCAGATCGCAGCATTAAGCGAAGCGGAACGTAAAGCGTTGTTTGAACAAATCGGAATGGGAGGGCTTAAGTATTATTTATTGAAAGTAGACCCTAAAAAAAGAATGATGTTTAATCCGGAAGAATCAATTGATTTAACGGGAAACACGGGCCCATTCATTCAATACACCCATGCACGAATAAACTCGCTTTTACGAAAAGCTGAAATGGATACTCAGGTGTCCCAATTGCGCATTGAGTCGAATGAAATTACATTAATCAAGACTTTGAGTTCTTTTCCATCCTTAATCGAAGAAGCTTCAGAGGCCCATTCTCCAGCCCTTTTAGCAAATTATTTATTCGAGTTGACTAAAACGTATAATTCGTTTTACCAGCAGAGTCCCATTTTACAAGAGTCGGATCCTGGTTTACGCCATGCGAGGTTACTTATTTCAAAAAATGTGGCCAAGGTACTTAACTCCGGGCTTCGATTGTTAGGTATTCAAGCGCCGCAACGAATGTAACGGTATTTTTTTATCTTTATGCATCTAAAGATCGCATGAAAAAACTTTATACTTTACTGCTCCTCTGCACTGGAATGTTCAGTTTCGCTCAATCCAACCTACATAAGCATATTCTCGAGGAACGGAAAATTCCCTCTGAGCCTTTTGCACGGTTTTATCGATTTGATGGTAAACTTACTATTTCACCGGAAGAACATCAGAACTTAATTTACGGTGTTTTTGGTCTGCCAAGTGAATTTACCTTCCAACTCATGGTCAAGGTCAGAGACGACCTCGGGTGGGATCACTACATATATGATGTCCATTACAAAGGCATTCCTTCGCGGCACAACGTCATAAAACTTCATACAAAAGATGGGAAATTACAGTCTATTAATGCCGCCATAAATAAAGTATCAGGTTCGGCAACCCCTACCTACTCAACCGATCAGGCCATTGAGGCGGCCTTGATGGTCGTTGGTGCTCAACGCTATAAATGGCAAATGCCGGAGGAAGAAGCGTTGTTGAAACGAGAGGAGCAAGATGCTTCCGCGACTTATTTTCCAGCGCCCAAACTAATGTGGTATCGAAGTTCAACGCAATCGAATCCGTTATTGGTATATGGAATGGATGTTTATGCAGATTATCCCCTCTCCCGTCAATTTGTTTACATTGATGCGCATACCAACCAATGGGTAGCTTCGGAAAATCGAATTCATACCGCGGATAGCAATGGCGTGGCAGTAACCGCCTATTCTGGTAATCGCCCCATGGTTGCCGATTTTTTTGCGGCTCAGTTTCGTTTGAGGGAATCGGGACGTGGAAATGGGATTCAAACGTTTGATTTAAACAACACTTCAAATTATGGTGCGGCTGTAGATTTTATTGATGGCGATAATTACTGGAACAATACGACGAATCAAGACCATTATGCTGGTGATGCCCATTGGGGTGCCGAAATGACGTATGACTATTTCTGGCAAGTTCATAACCGAAATAGCATCGATGGAAATGGCTTTATGCTAAAAAGTTATTTACACTACAACACCAATTATAATAATGCTTTTTGGGATGGTCAACGCATGACTTACGGCGATGGAAATGGTACAACGTTTACTCCATTAACGGCAATTGATATTACAGGGCATGAAATTACCCATGGCTTAACCTCCAACACCTCCAACTTGGTATACGCCAACGAATCAGGGGCCTTAAATGAATCGTTTTCCGATATTTTCGGTGTTGCGGTAGAGTCTTTCGCGAACAACAATGCCTTGAACTGGATTATGGGAGAAGATGCCACCCCGAATGGTAATGGGATTCGAAACATGGCCAATCCCAATGCCTTCAATGACCCTGATACCTATTTAGGGACGCACTACTATACTGGTACACAAGATAACGGTGGGGTACACACCAACTCGGGGGTACAGAACTTTTGGTATTATTTGCTCACGGTAGGAGGTTCAGGAACCAACGACATCAATTCCGTGTACAACGTCACCGCGCAGGGCTCCTTAAAAGCAGCACGCATTGCGTTTCGCAATAATACCGTGTATCTTACCCCAAATTCAGATTATTCTGATGCGCGGTTTTATGCTATTCAGTCGGCCATCGATTTGTACGGGGCATGTTCGCCAGAGGTCATGAGCACGACCAATGCTTGGCATGCGGTTGGTATAGGGCAGCCGTTTTCCTATTCGGTGACTTCGCAATTCAGTACGGCTTATCAAGACTATTGTCAAGCGCCGGCTTTGGTGAATTTTACCAACGAAAGTTTCAACGCAGGCACCTTTCAATGGAATTTCGGCGACGGCGGAACGTCCAATCAGCTGAATCCTTCGCACACGTATCAAAATCCAGGTCTTTATACCGTGACCCTCATAGCCAGCGGAGGTGC
>JBJTWF010000005.1:0-3368 GCA_046081565.1 Flavobacteriales bacterium
TCTTCGTTTTCATAAACCACTTTTTTGGTTAACCCATAAACGTTTAAAGGCTTACCACGAAGGGAAAAAACCGCTTGGGTATTCACATCGCGCGACTTCGTAATCGATCCACTGGCGGAATCACCTTCGGTAATAAACAACGTCGTTTGTTCCCGTTTGTCGTCTTTTAAATCCGTTAAATGAGTTCTACAATCCCGCAATTTTTTATTGTGAAGGCTTGCTTTTTTTGATCGATCCCGAGCAATTTTTCGGATTCCTGCCAACTCTTTACGCTCTCGCTCCGCTTGCTTTATTTTCTTTTCTAAGGTTTCGGCTACGTCTGGATTACGGTGTAAATAATTATCGAGCTTATCCTTGAGAAAATCATTAACAAAGGCGCGCATAGACTTACCTCCCGGCTCAATTTCAAGCGAACCTAATTTTGTTTTCGTTTGGGACTCAAACACGGGTTCAATAACCTTGACAGAAATGGCAGCCACAATGGACTGGCGAATGTCAGAGGCTTCATAATTCTTGTTGTAGAAATCACGAATAACTTTGGCGACGGATTCACGGAAGGCGCTTTGATGGGTTCCTCCTTGGGTGGTGTGTTGACCATTCACAAAGGAGTAGTAATCCTCCCCGTACGTTCTTCCGTGGGTAAAAGCGACTTCAATATCTTCCCCCTCAAGATGAATGATCGGATAAAGGGGATCTCCATCCATGTTATTTTCGAGTAAATCCTTTAAGCCATCCTTGGATTGAAACTTTTCGCCGTTGAAATAAATGCTAAGTCCACGGTTTAGGTAGCAATAATTCCACATCATTTTCTCCAGGTACGTGGTCTTATACGCAAACTTTTTAAATACTTGATCATCGGGAATGAACTCAACGTACGTACCATTGGATTCAGTCGTTTTTTGTAAACCGGTTTCAGACACCAGTTCTCCCATACTAAACTCAGCCGATTTCAACTCTCCTTCTCGAACGGAATATACTTTAAAATAGGAGGACAAGGCATTTACGGCCTTCGTACCCACACCGTTTAGTCCAACCGATTTCTTGAATGCCTTTGAATCGTATTTCCCTCCGGTATTCATGCGAGAAACCACCTCTACCACTTTTCCCAAAGGAATTCCTCTCCCATAATCCCGTATCGACACTATCCCATCCTTGACCTTCACATCAACGCGCTTCCCGTTGCCCATTACAAATTCATCGATACAATTATCAATGACCTCCTTTACTAGGATATAGATACCGTCATCGGCCGCAGCTCCATCACCCAATTTACCAATATACATTCCAGGCCTTAGGCGAATGTGTTCCTTCCAATCCAGGGATCGGATGTTGTCTTCGGTATATTGATTTTCTGCCATGGTGATGCGAACAAACAAAAATAGTAGGAAACTGGGGTCGTGAAGTACCTTAAATCAAGGAATTATGAACATTTTCCCTTTAACAATGGAGGAAAATAAAAAAACCACCCCGAAGGATGGTTTGAAATAATATGGTTTTATGTGATCTACGCTTTTAAGCGTTTTGAAAAATCAATAAGGATTGGCGTAGCAACGCAAAGGGAGGAATACGTTCCGATGATTACCCCCACTAATAAAGCGAATAAGAACCCTTTGATCGATGGACCCCCAAAAAGGAACATGATTAACACTACCATAAATAAAATCATGGAGGTATTAAACGTTCGGCTTAAGGTGGTGTTCAAGGATTTATTGATAATCTCATAATGATGTTCCGTCTCGCCCGCAGAACGTAAGTTCTCACGGATCCGGTCGAACACAATTACCGTATCGTTCATCGAGTAACCAATCACCGTTAATATCGCCGCAATAAACGCTTGGTTTACATCCAAACTAAACGGTAAATATCCATGAAGCAAGGAAAACACCGATATGACAAAAAACGCATCGTGAATCAACCCAACAATCGCTCCAAGGGAATACTGCCAGTAGCCGAACCGGAAGAGGATGTACAAGAAAATGGCGATGAGCGCAAAGCTCATGGATATGTATGAAGCGCTCCACAACTCACTGGAGATGGAATTACTAACCGTTCTGGATTCTTTAATCTGTGCTGTACCCATGTCGCTTTCCAATGGCTTTAAGGCAGAAAGTAACTTTTGTGCCACCAAAGAATCGGCTTTGTCATCGGATAGCTTGTAATTGGTTGTAATTTCAACATTGAAATCATTTGAAATGGTTTTCAAATCCACCGAAGAGACCTCACCGTTTTCGATAAACGTTTTCTCCAAGGCTGTACGAATCTTTTCGATGTTAGCTTTTTTATTAAACTCCACTTTGTACGTTCTACCCCCAGTAAATTCTACGCTTTCTTTCATTCCACGCGTGAACAAACTAACGATACCAATGACGGTAACTGAAATTGAAAAGATGTAAAAGTATTTTCTTGCGCCGATCCAATCGAAATGAAAGTTTTGGAACAAGCCTTTGGAAAACTTAGTATCGAAGGTTACTCCTTTGTTCTTCTCCATCCAATAAGTAATAACCAATCGGGATATGAAAATTGCCGAGAAAACAGAAGTAAAAATACCGATGATTAACGTCGTTGCGAAGGACTCGATTTCTCCCGTTCCAAAATATTTCAAAATAAACGCCACCAGTAAGTGTGTCATGTTCGCATCAATAATCGATGGCAAAGCCTTTTTGAAACCAATCTCAATCGCCTTCAAGGTATCCATGCCTGCACGCTGCTCTTCACGAATACGCTCAAAAATCAAAATGTTCGCATCTACAGCGGTACCGATCGTTAGGATAATCCCTGCGATACCTGCTAAGGTTAGTGCCGAACCTGAAGGAGCAAGTACACCCATGATGAAAATTACATTGGCAAACAGAGCAATGTTCGCTGCAAGCCCAGATTTTCCATAGTAAAAGAACATGTATAACAATACGGCTACGAAGGCAATTCCAAAAGAAATTAATCCCGCCTTAGAATTTTCAGCACCAATGCTCGGACCTACTTTGTTCTGCTCCTTGATCACACACGGCGCTGGCAAGGCTCCCCCATTAAGAAGATCCGATAAGGATTGTGCGTCGTCAAACGTAAAGGTTCCAGAAATTTGGGTGTTACCGCTGGTAATTGGATTCATTACCCTAGGAGCAGAATAAACGACATTATCCATGGTAATCGCCACGATTTTATTGACGTTATCTGTTGTCATTTTACCCCATTCCACTGATCCTTTATCGGTCATCGAAAGGTCTACGGTAATTTGACCGTTGCGCTGATCATATCCCGGCTCGGCGTTGGAAACATGCTTACCGTTTACCCGAGCTTTACCGTCCTGAGGTACAGTACAAGCATATAACTCATAGGCCATTTTACTTTTCGCCGCTTTTGGGTTTAATTTC
>JBJTWF010000006.1:0-14749 GCA_046081565.1 Flavobacteriales bacterium
AGCATTTCTCAAATGCTAGAAATCAGCGTTACGCTCACCCTTTTCTCATTGATACCGCTTCCACTAATGTCACTTTTAATCTATAAGGTTTCTAAAAAAATTAATGAGGCGAGTAAACAAGTGCAAGAAGCACAATCAGAAATAACTACGATTACCCAAGAAAGCATGGCCGGAATTCGCGTACTTAAAGCCTTTAATCAAGTCTCTCACAACATGGATAAATTGAGCAGTGCGGCGGATTTATATAAAAATAAAAGCATGCGATTGGTATTAATCAACGCCTTATTCATGCCAACGATTCTCCTGTTAATTGGGACAAGTACGCTCCTCGTACTATATGTAGGCGGTCTACTTACCGAGGCGAAAGAAATTTCACTTGGTAGCATTGTAGCCTTTATTTTTTATGTAACCAACCTTACCTGGCCCTTTGTTTCCATCGGTTGGGTAACGTCTATCATACAACGCGCAGAGGCCTCACAGAAACGCATAAACGAATTTCTGAAAGCTAAACCTGATATTCAAAATCCCTCAAACGAACCCCTAGAAATTCAAGGCCGTGTTAGGTTCGAAAACATTGATCTAACCTTTAAAGAGACTAACATCCATGCGTTGAACAAGGTTTCTTTTGAAATCCAACCCGGCGAATCCTTGGGTATTTTTGGAAAAACGGGTAGCGGGAAGTCAACGTTAATGGATTTAATAGGAAGGTTGATGGATCCGGATCAAGGAAAAATTTACATCGACAACCAACCGTTAACGTCTCTAAATCTAGGGGATTTTCGTAACCAAATAGCAGTGGTGACACAGGACATCTTCTTGTTCTCTGATACCATTCGAAACAACGTAACCTTCGGCGCCAAACGTGCGGTTAGCGATGAGGAAATCATCGCCGTTTTAAAGCAAGCCCATGTATGGCACAACATCGAGGCGTTTCCCAATGGACTAGATACCCTTCTCGGTGAATTAGGGGTAAACCTAAGCGGTGGACAAAAACAACGTATTTGTATTGCCAGAGCCTTGATTGCTGAACCGAAAATCCTCCTGTTGGACGATTGTTTATCGGCCGTTGACACGCAAACCGAAGAGAGAATTTTAACCGAATTAAAAGCCTTGAATCCAAAGCCTACACTGATTATGGTCAGCCATAGAATTTCTACCTTACGAAATTGCAATTCCATCATCGTACTTAACGAGGGCAGCATCGCCGAGCAGGGGACGCAAGAATCCCTCCTTGAGCAAAAAGGAATTTTTTATCGAGAACACCTTTCCCAATTGGAAGACCTCAAGCAATCAGAATAACGAATGAAAAGCATCGGGTTAATCTCTGATTCGCATGGCGCTATTGATGCTCGTGTTTTATCTCACTTGGAAAAGGTGGATGAAATTTGGCACGCAGGAGACCTTGGCGATCTTTCGGTTTGTGATCAATTAAAAGCATTAAAACCCACACGCATGGTGTATGGAAACATTGACGGAGGAGCCATTCGTGGGGAAACAAAAGGCGTGGAAGTGTTTGAAATTGAAGGACTAAAAGTATGTATGACCCACATAGCAGGTCGTCCCGAGAAATTACAACCCCAAACAGCGGCCCTGATCCAAACCCATAAACCGGATCTCTTTGTTTGCGGACATTCGCACATCACCTTGGTAAAATATGTCCCTACCCTAAACCTCCTTTGGATGAATCCTGGCGCTTGTGGATTCAAAGGATTTCACAAGGTAAGAACGATGCTTCGATTTACCATTGCCCACGGAAAATGTAAAGATCTAGAACTTATTGAATTGCCGCGTTATGCTATCGACGCTAACCAGGATGATACTTCCCACTGATGTTGTTCGCCCGTAACCATGTCCTTGACGATTAGAATCCCTTGTTTTCGTTCGTTTTCACCGTATAGAACAACCTGTTTAACTCCTTTATCATTGGCATACTTCAATTGCTTTTGAAGCTTCGCCGGTGAAGGATACAACTCAACGATTTTACCCTTTCCGCGCAAGGTTTGAGCCCAGCGTGCGCATTGATCGGCCTCTTCCTCCGAAAAATTTAAAAACAAATAGTCAGGACCTGATCCAAGGTTCTCCGGAAATAATCCAAGGGTTTCCATAACATCATAAATGCGATCGGCGCCAAAGGAAATTCCCACACCCGATAAATTCTTTAGCCCAAAAAGTCCCGTAAGGTCATCGTATCTACCCCCTCCACAAATACTCCCCATCTGCACGTTGTGCGCTTTCACCTCAAAAATAGCTCCGGTGTAATAATTCAATCCCCGGGCTAAGGTAACATCAAGGGCTACCGCTCCCTTCGTAAGCGGTTGAATCGTTAACCGATCATACATATAGCGCAGCTCCTCGACGCCTTTCATTCCGATCACACTTGAAGCTAAAAACACTTCCAAAAACGATAGGCCTTCCTCAAAAGAAGGATTCAAGGAAAAGAGGGGTGAAATGTGTTCTATTACCTTCTCGCCAAACGAACGGTCACGTAATTCTTGCAAGACCCCTTGTTCGCCAATTTTATCCAATTTATCCAAAGCGGTCGTTAAATCAATGAGTTTTTCACCTACCCCACAAACCTCAGCGATACCGGATAGTATTTTTCTATTATTCACCTTAATGGTAAAACCGGGAAGGGATAATTCGGATAACACTTCATCGACCACATGCATTAATTCCACTTCGTTCCGCAAGGAGTCACTGCCCACAACGTCTCCGTCACATTGATAAAATTCTTGATATCGTCCGTGCTGAGGTCTATCGGCACGCCATACCGGTTGCATCTGATAGCGTTTGAAAGGAAACGATAATTCGTTTTGATGTTGGACTACAAACCGTGCAAAAGGTACCGTAAGGTCATAGCGAAGCGCTTTTTCTGATAGGGAATGGGCAAAAGCCGCCAAGTTATCGTTTTGCAGCGCTGATAGATCGGCTTTCTTGACTTTTTCTCCTGAATTTAAGATTCGAAAAATCAATCGGTCCCCCTCCTCACCATACTTTCCAAGCAACGTTGCCGTATGTTCGAAAGACGGGGTTTCTATACCTTGAAAACCATAGCGCTGAAATGCATCAGCAATTACCGAAAAAATATATTTCCTTTTTTGTAACGCCCCGGGAAGAAAATCCCGAGTCCCTTTGGGAATAGATGGTTTCTGGCTCATGCAGTTAATTCTCGATGCAAAGCTAATAATACCCCATCAGAAAGTCCCATTTTCGGGACAAATATTTCTTCGGATGCTGTAACGTTCATTATGAAAAGAAAGACCTCCATCGCGGGAATAATCACGTCGGACCGATCGGGTTTTATGTTATACAGCTGCGTGCGTTCCCAAAGGCTTAAAGGAACTAATGTGTCTTTTAATTCCTGTAGTTCTTGAAAGGTAACGGCATCGCGTTCGTGCTTATCCAACACTTTGTGCACATTATTAATGGTTCCACCTGATCCATAAATTTTTTCTGGATTAAAGGGTTTAATTTCTTTTTCAAGCCAATCACCCATGGCCCCCCATTCCTTTGGATCGACCTTTTGACTTAATAACCGAACGCTCCCGATTTGAAAGGAACGGGCTGCATGCACCTTGTTGTCGCGAAAAAGGGTTATTTCCGTACTTCCACCCCCCACATCGATGAGCACATAATTCATTTTGAGGTCAGGAATTAATTGAAAGGTGAGGTACACAAGTTCAGCCTCTTGTTTACCCGAAATAACCTTGAGTTTTATCCCTGTCTCCTTTTTGATTCGTTCCGTAATTCTTTTACCGTTGGTCGAATCTCGCATCGCAGAAGTCGCTACTGCTTGGTATTTTGTAACTCCGTAAAATTGAAGGTAACTCTTAAAAATTCGCATTCCCTCCAGCAATTTATCGATGTTTTCCTCCGAAATTTTTCCTTTGTTAAACACATCACTTCCCAAGCGTACCGGAAGCCGTAGGTACGCTAATTTAGTACAACCATACCTTCCACCTTCCTGGTAGACATCCCCAATCAAAACGCGAATGGCATTAGACCCTACATCGATTGCTCCTAATTTCATGCAGGACAAAAATAGAAAACCTTATCTTTGATGCTCGCGATTATGAAGAAAAAAACAAGTTTCTTGTTTGAGAACCAAGAAGAACCCTCCGCAGGGGGCTTTCTTTTGTCAGACCCCTTTATGGGAGACCCATACTTTGAACGATCCGTCGTTTATTTGTGTCAACACGACCAAGAAGGAACGTTTGGAATGGTGTTAAATAATCCGTTGGGCTTACACCTTCAAGACGTAATAGACCAACCGTTTCCTGGAGATTTTCCACTCTTCATTGGTGGTCCAGTCGCGCGAAATCAACTTTTCTTTCTCCACGACCAAGGGGACACCATTGAAGGGTCATTGCCAATTACGGAACAGGTTTCTTTCAGCGGGGATTTTGACTCCTTAGTCGAACACGTAACATCGGAGGAAAAACCGAAGCTAAAAGTGAAATTTTTCGTAGGGTATTCAGGATGGGACGAGGGTCAGTTGGAACGCGAAATCAAAGAACACTCATGGATTGCCGTTAATAACCTTCCTTCTCCTTACGTTTTCTCGAAGCAAACGGAAAAGTTGTGGACCGCCTGCATGGAATTACAAGGTCCTAAATTCAAAACCATCTCAAGGTTTCCTAAAAATCCGAACGAAAATTGAAGTTTTTCGAAATACTGGATTTAATTTCCTACCTTTGCACCCTTAATTAAACCACAGTTCGGTGGTGGTCAGTAAAAACCGCTTTCTGTTGCCCGAACCAACGGAAATACAAAACGAAAAGCCTCATGGCAAAAAAAACAAAAAAAGAAGTAGTATTACACGGTAGTGCAGACTTCGACTGGGAAGCCCTTTCCCTCGACGGATATTCGAAAATCGAACGTTCAGAACTATCCGATCGCTACGAAAAAACCTTAACTTCCATCAACGAAAAAGAAGTAATTCAAGGTACCGTTGAAATGATTACGAAAAAAGAGGTAATCGTCAACATTGGATATAAATCCGAAGGAGTAGTTGCCGCGAATGAATTCCGGTATAATCCCGATTTAAAAGTCGGAGATACCGTGGATGTTTATGTTGAAGTTCAAGAAGACAAAACAGGACAATTGGTGGTATCTCACCGCACGGCGCGCATGCACAGTGCATGGTTGCGAGTGAACGACGTTTTACGCAGTGGCGAAGTAATCACCGGGTATGTAAAATGCAGAACCAAAGGTGGGCTCATCGTTGACGTTTTCGGAATCGAAGCCTTCTTACCCGGTTCTCAAATCGATGTTAAACCAATCCGTGATTACGATGTTTATGTGGGTAAAAACATGGAATTTAAAGTAGTGAAAATCAACGAGGAATTCCGTAACGTAGTGGTATCGCACAAAGCCCTGATCGAAGCAGAAATCGAAGAGCAGAAAAAACAAATCATTTCAGGTCTTGAAAAAGGACAAGTACTGGAAGGTGTGGTTAAAAACATCACGTCCTATGGTGTCTTCATCGATCTGGGTGGTGTTGATGGTTTAATTCACATAACAGACCTTTCTTGGGGTCGAGTAAACCACCCTGAAGAAATGTTGGAATTGGATCAGAAAATCAATGTGGTAATTCTTGACTTCGACGATGACAAGAAACGAATCGCGTTGGGTCTAAAACAATTACAACCGCATCCGTGGGATTCGTTAGATACGAACCTAAACGTCGGAGACAAAGTTTCTGGAAAAGTAGTTGTTATTGCTGACTATGGTGCTTTCATTGAAATCGCTGCAGGGGTCGAAGGACTGATCCATGTATCCGAGATGTCTTGGTCACAACACTTAAGAAGTGCCCAAGATTTCTTAAAAATCGGTGACGCTGTTGAAGCTGTTATCCTAACCTTAGACCGCGACGAACGCAAAATGAGTTTAGGAATCAAACAACTTATGCCCGATCCATGGAGTGCTATCGAAAACAAATATGCTGTAGATTCTAAACATTCGGCTAAAGTTCGCAACTTCACTAATTTCGGGGTATTTGTTGAATTAGAAGAAGGCGTTGACGGATTGATTCACATCTCTGATCTTTCTTGGCAAAAGAAAATTAAGCATCCATCCGAGTTTTGTAAAGTTGGAGATATGCTTGACGTCTTGGTTTTGGAAATTGACCGAGATAACCGTAGAATTTCATTGGGCCACAAGCAGTTGGAAGAAAACCCTTGGGATGTCTTTGAATCAACGTTTGCCCTTGGTTCGGTTCATCAAGGAACCATTACCGAAATGAAAGATAAATCCGGTATCGTTTCTTTACCTTACGGTGTAGAAGGAATTTGTCCAGCGAAATACCTGAAGAAAGAGGATGGTTCCAATGCAAAAGTGGAAGATGTTCTTTCGTTCGTTGTGATCGAATTCAACAAAGAGTCAAAGAAAATCGTTCTCTCGCACACGCGCTCGTATGACCAGACGGAAGAGGCTCCTGCACCTGCCGCCAAAAGCAGTAAGGCTAAAAAAGGAACCAGTGGAGGTTCGAACACAGACGACGCCGTAAAAGCCATTAACCAAAGCAATGAGAAATCGACCTTGGGAGATTTAGATGCATTGGCCGGCTTAAAAGAAAAAATGGAAAAAGGAGAATAATTCCCTATTCCAAACATACGTTAAAGAGGTCGTCGGACCTCTTTTTTTGTTACTAAACCTTTCCAGTGAGGAAAAGCGACAACCCTGCGTAAAATACCACAAATCAACCTTACCTTTGTACCATGGACTTTACCTTGGAGGCCCCCTACCTACCCACTGGGGATCAACCCGAAGCCATTCGACAACTCGCAGAAGGAATTCATAACCAGATACCCTTCCAAACCTTGTTGGGCGTTACTGGAAGCGGAAAGACCTTTACCATGGCAAACGTCATTGCAGAAGTCAAAAAGCCTACCCTCATTCTATCGCATAACAAGACCTTGGCGGCACAACTTTATGCAGAATTCAAACAATTCTTTCCCCACAACGCAGTAGAATATTTTGTATCCTACTATGATTACTATCAACCAGAGGCCTACATACCCGTTACGAATACGTACATCGAAAAAGACCTTTCCATCAACAAAGAAATTGAAAAGCTAAGGCTTTCAGCAACGTCCTCGCTGCTTTCGGGGCGCCGAGACATCGTCGTGGTTGCTTCCGTTTCGTGCATCTATGGAATTGGTAATCCATCCGAATTTAAAAAGAGTATTCTACCCATTCACATTGGAAAAATCATCCCAAGAAACACCTTTTTATTACGATTGGTGGAAAATTTATACACGCGCGCCGAAGACACCTTTGAACGGGGCATGTTTAGAGTAAAAGGAGATACCATCGACATCTATTTAGCCTACACGGATTATGCCCTGCGCATTTTGTTCTTCGGAGATGAAATCGAATCGATTCAAACGATCGACCCTGAAACGGCAAACGTCATGGAAACCCACCAGGAAATAAACATCTTCCCCGCAAATTTATTCGTTTCAAGCCCTGAAAACACCCTTCAAGCCATCCACCAAATTCAAGACGATTTAGTAGCCCAAGTGGATAATTTTAATGCTCAAGGAAAAATAGAAGAAGCAAAACGACTGAACGAACGGGTGAACTATGACCTTGAAATGATTCGTGAGCTCGGGTACTGCTCAGGCATCGAGAACTATTCGCGGTATTTTGACAACCGAAGTCCCGGCGAAAGGCCCTTTTGTCTACTTGATTATTTTCCCGACGATTTTCTCATGGTCGTTGATGAAAGCCATGTCACCCTTCCACAAATCAAAGGAATGTATGCCGGTGATCGCGCTCGGAAAACAAACCTTGTTGATTTTGGATTCCGATTGCAAGCCGCTATGGATAATCGTCCGTTAAAATTTGAAGAATATGAAGGCCTAATTGGACAATGCGTTTTTGTTTCCGCCACTCCTGCGGAGATGGAATTAGAACGGTCTGAGGGAATGGTAGTGGAACAAATCATTCGACCTACAGGATTACTTGATCCAGAAATTGAGGTGAGACCGAGTCGTTTTCAAATCGATGACCTCTTAGGAGAAATTAAGCAACGAATAAGCGTAAACGAACGCACCTTGGTCACTACGCTAACCAAACGGATGGCCGAGGAACTCCAGAAATACCTCGCAAAACTGCAGATTAGTTGCCAATACATTCATAGCGATATCGACACCTTGGACCGAGTGGAAATTCTTCGCCAATTGCGCCTGGGAAATTTTGATGTACTGATTGGTGTGAACTTACTCCGCGAGGGTCTTGATTTACCTGAAGTATCCCTCGTGGCCATATTAGATGCAGACAAGGAAGGATTTCTTAGAAACGTAAAGTCCTTGGTACAAACGGTGGGAAGGGCAGCACGAAACGTCAATGGGCGTGTCATCATGTATGCGGATAAAATGACGCAATCCATGGAAAAAACCATAGAAGAAACCACAAGAAGAAGAGAACGACAAATGGCCTACAACGAAGCGCATGGAATCACCCCTACTCCGTTGAACAAAGCAATAGAACAACCGTTTACCATTCCGAATGACTACCCGGCATCGGCTTCCAATCATCCCGAGTCTACCGTTTTAGAAGCACCGAAAGAATACAAAGATGAAAAGGAATTGGCACAAGCCATTAAATCCTTACAAAAGGAAATGAAACAAGCGGCTAAAGCCTTAGATTTCATAAAAGCCGCTGCCTTTAGAGATCAGATTCAAACCCTAGAAAAATTAAAAACTACCTGATATGAATCCCCTAAATATCTTAAAAAAACTAGCCATTGCAGAAGGAATTTCCTACCTATGCTTTGCCGTAACAATGCCTCTAAAATATGGTTTTAACCTACCAGGACCAAACCTATACGTCGGTATGATACATGGTATATTGTTTATTGCCTATTGCCTTTGGGTGCTTATCGTGGGTTACCAAAGCCAAAAGAAAGCAACGTTTTACCTTGTCGGTTGGTTGATGTCTCTTATTCCCTTGGGAACCTTTTGGTTTGATCGAAAATACCTTTCCTAAGCATAGGGTTTCAACCGATGACAAAGGAGCATTTAGCGGTTTTACAAAAAAGCCTTCAACAACGAAAGGAGATCAAAGCTTTCCTGCGAAGAATTAAAAAAGGTAAGCACCTCGATACCCTATTTCATGAAGCCCATAACGCGGTTTTTAAAACAACGGATTGCCTGCAATGTGCCCAATGCTGTAAAACGACTTCGCCTATTTTTCGCGATGCAGACATTCGAAGAATTGCCAAACATTTGAAAGTGAAAGAAGCAACGTTCATTGCTGACTATCTTAGAATCGATGAAGATTCCGATATGGTGCTTACCACAAGCCCATGTCCCTTTTTAGGGCCTGACAATGCGTGCAGCATTTATCAACATCGGCCCTTAGCCTGTAGAGAATATCCGCATACCAACCGTAAAAACATGCATCAAATCCTGCATGTAACGGAACGAAATACCCAGGTTTGTCCCGCCGTTGCCAAAATCGTGTTCAAACTCATGGAATAATTCTGTATTTTTAACCGAATGCCTGCTACCCTTATTATTACCGTTTACAAGGATTATTTGGCCTTGGAAATAGTTCTTGATTCCGTATTGAGACAATCCTAAATTCCAAATCAAATTTAACCAGAAGGATACGGGATTTAACAAAAAAATAGAATTTTTAAATCAGGCGATTCTAGCCGCCAACAACGATAGAATTATTTTTATCGACGGAGATTGTATTTACATCCTTAATTTATTGATGCACATGCCAAGGCCAATACGGAAGGCGTATTCTCAACAAAAAGGCGCTTAGACTTGAATTCCAAATCCTTCAAACCCATCTGAAAAAAGCAAAAAAAAGACCTGCTAAAAACAGGTCTTTAAGGTACGTTTAAAGAAATTAATTTTTTTCTAGTTTTTTAAGTTGTCTATCAATATAACCAGATTTGATCATACCTTCGGCAGCTTTTTCGCCTATTTTCATAAGTGTTTTAGAGGCCGCGTCTTGTTCTTTATTTTCTGAACCGTTGTCATCAGACGCATCAGCAGATCCACCAACATCATCGGGAGATGAACCTGAATCATCGGAGGATCCAGAGTAGGCACTTTCTTTGCCGTAATTTTCATTTACAGATAACGTTGATGCTAATTTAACTTTTTTAGCTTTTGTTGGATCTACACCATCGATTCCTCCTCCTGCACTAAACTCTAACCAAACGGTTTCACCAGCTTTCAATGATCTCATAGTAACAAATGGATCATTTCCATACTCACCTAAGCTACTTTCAAGGGGTAAATCATTTTCTCCTAATAAATCTGCCTTGATGTCATATTTATACTTGTCTGCAACGCCTTCATTTTCAAATTTTAAATGATCAACTTCGATGCCGTCAAAAGGCACATCAGTACGCTTAACTTCAACCATTAATTTAGAACCAATTTCTTCAATTTTCAAAACCGCTTTTGTTACTTCGTAATATTTAGAAAAATCTCCGCTCATCGATTTTTCAACGGCAAGTGTATAATCGCCTTTTTTCTTTTCTGGTTTCTTAGCCCCATCTTCTTTACCTCCTCCTCCACAACTTGTTAAAAAAGCTGCTGAAACAAACAACATTGCTCCAAAATTCATCATAGTTCTTTTCATAATTTATGTAGTTATTTAGGTTTTCTTACTCTTAAGGATTTTCAGATTTCTCCCCATAATCAACTTTACGGTAGTTATACAAAACTAAAAGTTTTTTTATATCCCCAGCATATCTTTCCTTTATTTCACAATTATTTGTGTCAAAAAAGTTATTCCTGTTCAATCGAAATTTACTATTCAATTTTATCAATTATTCATCCCTGTGAAAAAAGATGCGAATAAAAAAGAGCGTTTTGGAAAGAGATTTAATAAATTCGGATTTGTATTTTATCAAACTTCGGATATTACCCGGACACGCGTTCAAATTTCGGTATTTCATAACATTGCTATTATTAGATCGCCAAAACCTTTATCTTACAAAGCGGAAAAGTCAAGTTAGTTCTGTATTGTTATTAATCGTGTTCAAACTCATGGAATAATTCTGTATTTTTAACCGAATGCCTGCTACCCTTATTATTACCGTTTACAAGGATTATTTTGCTTTGGAAAGAGTTCTTGATTCCGTATTGAGACAATCCCAAATTCCAAATCAAATTATTCTTGCCCATGACACCATTGATGCTACCATACAGGGGGTAATCGATAAATTCACTCCCCAATTATACATTACCTATATTAACCAAGAGGACACTGGATTTAATAAAAATCGGATTTTAAATAAGGCCATTTTGGAATCATCGAACCAAAAAATCATTTTTATCGACGGAGATTGCCTCTTACACCCTAAATTTATTGAGGCGCATGCCAAGGCCATTACGGAAGGAATATTCACGGCTGGTCGTCGTTTAGACCTGGATCCTAATTCCTCAACCCTTTTGCGCCACAAGGGTATCCAATCCTTGAATCTAATTAAACTGCTATGGAATAAAACCAAACGCATCGAAGAAGGTTTGTACCTACCGTTGGTTCCCATTTCAAATAAAAAGGAACCGAAACTCTTGGGTTGTAATATGGGGTGGCATAAAAACGACTTGATAGCGCTAAATGGTTTTGATATGGATTACAGCCTTCCGGGTTACGGTGAGGATACCGACATTGAATTTAGAGCCAAACGTAAAGGAATGAAACCCAAAAACATGCGCTGGAAAGCCATACAATACCATCTGCACCACGATCGTCCAGAGCGCGAAAAAGATATCCGAGAGAGCTATGAGCTGTTTCAACGAAAAAAAGAATTAGGATACTATTATTGTGAAAATGGCCTTTCCTCACTAATCCATCAATTTCCACACGAATAATACAACTAAATTTTAGCTACTTTCGTCTTGACTTTTTGGCCACTTTTTATGAAAAACCGCGCTACTCTACTCTTTCTTTTCTTTAGCGTTTTTTCCGGTTTCGCGCAACGCGGAAAAGATGGCAGTTACACCGTAACCGCTGCAAACACCCTAGTTAATAGCTATACCGTTCTTAACGCCAACGCCAGCGCAGGTCAATCCATCATTACAGTGCCTTCAAATGCCATGGTTGGTGGATTTTTCACGGGTGTGCTCACCCCAGGAGATTTAATTCTCATCGTCCAAATGCAAGGTGCTGCGTTAAACGTAGACACCTATCCCGCCAGTGAATATGTAACATCAGGGGGCGCTTTTTGGGGGCCCTACACTACGCCGATAGGACACTTAAACGATTGGAATCAATTCATTGCGTTGTGGGGCGAAATAACGAATTACAACAACGCGGGAAAATTTGAATTAGCCGAAGTAAAATCTTTGGCAGGAAATACCTCCATAAGCCTAATGTGCCCCTTGGTAAACAGCTATACGAGTGCAGGTCGAGTCCAAGTGGTTCGCGTACCCCGTTTTGTAAACCTCACCGTTAATGCCAACACCTCCATTGTTCCTAGCGCTTGGAATGGAAGCACTGGGGGAATTGTCGCCCTAGAGGTGAACCAAAATTTAGTCATAAACACCAACGGTAAAATCTCGGCATCCGGTTTTGGGTTTCGAGGTGGAGTTACCGAAGACCAAACCCTTGGAAGTCCCCCAGGAAACGTCAATGATATTGGTTTTTGTGCCTCCCACGTTGCTACCCAAGGCGCCGAAAAAGGGGAAGGAATAGCAGGGTTTTACACCGAATACGACGCCCTATATTCGCGCTATTGTAAAAGCGCTCCGGCTAATGGTGGCGGGGGCGGTAACAATCACAATGCCGGGGGCGGGGGTGGATGTAACGTCGGTAATACAAGCTTGACCTACACGGGTAAGGGCGTTCCCGACCCCCTTTACAACGTCAATTGGAACCTCGAAGCGGCCGGAATGGGAGGCTCAGTAAGTCCAGGAGGGGGACGAGGTGGATACTCTGGTGCAACAACGAATCAAAACGAAAATACCGTTGGGCCCAACAATACCGCTTGGGGCGGCGACTATCGAAGAAAAGAAGGGGGCCTAGGTGGGCATCCCCTGCAACAGGACAACAGTAGAATTTTCATGGGCGGCGGCGGCGGCGCAGGAGACCAAAACAACGGTCAAGGTGGTGGGGGTGGTCGCGGTGGGGGTATCACCTACCTGAAGGTTTATGGAACCGTTTCAGGTTCTGGAATTATTGAAGCGAACGGTGCCAATGGTATTAACGCGAATCCAAACGGACAAACGGCATTAAATGCATCTACTCAAAAATTTGGTAACGATGGTGCTGGCGGAGCCGGTGGCGGAGGAACCCTTTACCTTTCCAATGCATCACCCCTCCCGAATACAATCAATTTACAAGCAAATGGCGGCATCGGAGGAAATCAAGTCATTTCTTTTGGAGCCTTTGCTTCGTCCCCCACGATGGAAGCCGATGGTCCAGGTGGTGGTGGTGGTGGTGGTTATGTTTCCATTGCTTCGGGATCACCCACGATTCAAGTTAACGGTGGGATCGCCGGCGTAACGAATTCTAGTTTTGTTCCCAATTTCCCACAAAATGGGGCCACCGGTGGAGCCTCAGGAATTTCCAATACCAACACTTCGTTTTACGACATCATCGCTGCCAACGATACCCTTTGTGGAAATGGAAGTGCGACCTTAAGTGCCGCTGCCGTGGGAAATCCGCCCGCAGGAAATTTAACCTGGTATACTACACCGTTTGGGAATACGATCGCTGGAACAGGAAATACGTTAACAACTCCTGTGTTGAACACTACTACCACCTATTACGTTGGAATCTGTCCCGGATCTTTCAGGAAACCCGTAACCGTCGTTATTGGTGCAACACCAATTCTTTCAGGAAACCCTACCATTACCAATGCCACATGCCTAACCTTAGGATCAATTACGGGCTTAAGCGTTTCTGGCGGTGCAATCCCCTACACGTATTCCTGGTCGAACAATGCTGGAAATTCCCTGAACCTCACCAATGCCCCTGCAGGTACTTACACCCTTACCGTCAGCGATGCCGCAGGGTGTTCAACAACGTCTTCCCCATACACGATCGCTGGCACGAATGGTCCAACCCTAAATACCAACAATGTCGTTATTTCACCACAATCGTGTTCGGGTAGTTTAGGAAGTCTATCGGGAATTACGGCAACAGGTGCGGGTTTAACCTATTCTTGGTCCAACAACGGCGGAACCGTCTTAAATCCCACCAATTTGATCAGCGGGACTTACACCCTTACGGTTACGGATGCCAATGGATGCACAGCAACCTCTAGTCCTTTGATTATACCCTTCCAAAGTGGCCCCTCCATCGATAGCAGCCAGATCGCTTTTCTAAGTGAACACTGCGGACAGCAAGACGGTGGAATTGTTGGAATCACGGCCTCGGGTAACGGTCTACAATATCAATGGATTCCAGGAAATAGTAATACCCTTGACTTAACCAATACAGCGGCCGGATCCTATACCTTGGTGGTTACCGATGGAAATAACTGCACGGATACGTTAGGTCCGCTTACCATTACAGCTACCGCTGCTCCTTCCATCGATATCAATTTCATACAAGTAATCGATGAATTGTGTGGACAGAATAATGGAGGAATTACGGGCATCATGGTTACTGGCGGAACGGCCCCATTGAGTTATTTGTGGTCTAATCAACAAACCACTTTAAACCAGCCTGTTGGTTTGTCGCCCGGGATTTATAGCCTGGTAGTGACCGATAGTGAAGGATGTACAGACAGTATTAGTGGAATAACCATTGGTTCTATTGGAGGCCC
>JBJTWF010000007.1:0-11457 GCA_046081565.1 Flavobacteriales bacterium
TATTCCTTAAACATGTAGGAAACGATTCTTTCGTTGTAGGACGCACTTAGGTCAACGACTTGAAAAGGAATTCCAAGGTGTTGGGCTACGAGAAGGGCATCGTTCGCATCATCAATCCAAGGGCATTCGTTCGATAAGGTAACGGTTTCATCGTGCCAATTTCGCATAAACATCCCGATGACTTCATACCCTTGTTCTTTCAAAAGAAAGGCGGCAACACTCGAATCTACCCCGCCGGAAAGACCGACTACGACACGTTTCATAGCACAAAGGTAGGGAAATTAAGGGTAAAGGATATAAGGATATATTAATCGGTGGCTTTTCGTTCCTCCGCCATCCTTGCCATACATTTCATGCCATCAATGGCTGCGGAAACAATGCCTCCAGCATAGCCCGCTCCTTCCGCACAGGGGTATAAATTGGTGATATCCACGTGATGTAATTTTTCAGGATCACGGGGAATTAACACAGGGGAAGAGGTTCTTGATTCTGGCGCATGGACTACAGCATCATTCGTTAAAAAACTTGGCATTTTTTTATCAAAGGCGCGAAAGGCTTTTTGCAAACGTTGCGCTACAAAGGCAGGCAATAGAAGGTCGATTCGGGCACTTTCAATTCCAGGAAAATAACTTGACCTTGGAAAGCTATCGCTTGTTTTTCCTTCAACAAAATCCATAAGGCGCTGTGCAGGTACTTTTTGGTTGTCCCCTGTGGCTTTATAACAAGCTTGCTCCACCGCTTGCTGAAAACGTAAACATACCAAAGGGTCCTGGGCGTCCTCAAAATCAGAAGGATCAATGGAAACGACAATTCCAGCATTGGCGTATGGATTATTGCGCTTTGAAGGTGACCATCCGTTCGTCACCACTTCCCCGTTTTCGGTGGCACAGGGAGCAATAATTCCTCCGGGACACATGCAAAATGAATATACTCCTTTACCCTCTATTTGCTCCACTAATCGGTAGGAGGCAGGGGGTACGAATTCATCATTGATCCGACCATGGTATTGAATTTTGTCGATGATTTCCTGGGAATGCTCTACCCGTACGCCTAAGGCAAAGGGTTTGGCCAGGAGTTTTATCCCTTCCCGATGTAAGAGATAAAAAATATCTCTCGCTGAATGACCGGTCGCTAAGATAACTTGGTCTACTTTACACCATTGATTTCCGTTAATTTCTAGTTGGTTTATTTTTTTGTTCTTTTTTTCGATTCCAGTCACTTTTGCTTCAAAATGGATTTCTCCACCTTTGGATAAAATGAAAGTCCTGATGTTTTCAATAATCGATGGAAGTTTATTGGTGCCAATGTGGGGATGAGCATCAACTAATATCTCTTCAGGAGCACCAAAAAAGACCAAAAGTTCCAACACAAGGTCAACCTCTCCTCGTTTTTTGGATCGCGTATATAATTTTCCATCGGAATACGTCCCTGCACCCCCTTCTCCAAAACAGTAGTTTGAATCGTGATCAACGGTTTGTCGCTTCGCAATTTGTGCGAGGTCTCTCCTTCGATCCTTTACCCGTTTACCCCGTTCAAAGAGGATGGGTTTTTTTCCAACTAAAAGGGCTTGGAGGGCAGCAAAAAGTCCAGCGGGTCCAGCACCGACAATATGCACCGCAGGCGCATGGTGAACTTCTTTAAAGGAAAAATCTCGAATACGACTAGGCAGCGGATCGTCGGAACATTCGAAGGTCGCGTTGATTTTTAGGTGCCTCGAACGTGCATCCAAACTTCGTTTTTTCCATCGGATATTTCGATAGGTCTTTCCCGAGGTAAGAGTGATCTTTTTTTTTATGACTTCCCAATCTTTAGCTTCTTCAGGAGAACAAACCAGCGAAATACAATCCATTATCCTTCAAAAATAAAAGAAACAATCCATCCACGATTAAATAAGGACTGTATGGGGTCTGCGATATAGGTGTTATCTTGAATAAATACGTTTTTAAAACCATGGCTAAATTTTAATTCTAAGCCAAACTTAAAATAGGGGGCAAAAAATTCGAGGCCACCACCGATTTGTCCCTGCCAATCCGATTTTTTTATTTTTATGAAGGGATCAATATAATTTTGAGAGGCCTTCTCTTGGGATTGTAAATCAACGCTGTATTGACCTCCAATAAGGCAGTAGGCGGCAAAATTATTCAATCGCTTCGTCCGAAATTGCAACATCAAGGGAAAATCCAAATTCGTTGAATTCACCCGTTCGTCCTCTAGGCGATACCCAAGCGTCGTCGTATCTTCGAATCGATACTTTATCGATCGCTCAAGAAAAGAAATGGTGGGAATGAAGCGAAGTCGCACCATGGGGGTTCCAAGTCGCATCGTGGTTAAGATACCGAGTTGTCCACCGGGTTGTGCGTCGTTTTCTACCGAAAGAATTTTAAAAGGTTGGTAAGTGTTTTGAATTGGATATAAGGTGAAGTCAGATTTATTAAACCCGAGCATAAACCCAAAGTGAAACAGGCGTTTATCAAAATTCTTATAAAGTTCTTGTTTAAATCGCTGGCCTTGAATAAAGAAGGGTAAAAAACATAATACGAATAGCCACCGAGCGATCATAGGTCAAAAAAACGAAAAATTAGCGATTAAGTTGCATTATTTTATCCCCGAGTAAATGGTGGCAATGCCACCGCTTACCAGATTTGCTTCTACGCAACGATATCCAAGCCTTGTCAATAAATCGGTCATGGTTTTCCCCTCAGGAAAGGCGGCAACGCTTTCGGGTAAATATGCATAGGCTTTTTCATCTTTTGAAATACGCTTTCCAAGGAAGGGAATGACGAATCTAGAATAAAACCCGAAGGCTTGCTTTATCGGAAACCGTTTTGGTTTAGAAAATTCAAGAATTACAATTTTACCATCTTGTCTTGTCACCCTTAGCATTTCTGTTAAGCCTTTTTCGAGGTTTTCGAAATTGCGAACCCCGAATCCGACGGTAATGGCATCAAAATAATCGTTTTCGAAAGGCATGTTTTCTGAGTCTCCCAGTTGCATGTCAATAATGTGCGAAACCTTTTTTGAGATCATTTTTTTCTTTCCAACGGATAACATCCCGGGAGAAATATCCATACCTATGATTTGGTCGGGATCTAACCGTAAAAGGGCTAATGCAAAATCACCGGTACCCGTTGCTAAGTCTAAAATACGTTTGGGTTTTACGCTTGCTACCTTTTTAACTGCTTTTCTTCTCCACAAGTGATCGATGCCTAAGGATAAAAAATGATTTAGAAAGTCATATTTCGCAGAAATGTTATCAAACATTTCGGTTACTTCTTCTTTTTTCGTTTTTTCCGTATTGTACGGTTTAACGGTTTTTGATTCCATAGGTCAAGGCAGTTTTTCAGCTTCTCGTAGCAAGGTATCCCTATCAACACTAACAACGCCAGAGTGTTCACAAACCAATCCTCCCGCTAAATTGGCAATAGCAGCAAGTTGAGCAGGGGGAAGGTTGGCTATTAAGCACAGGGTAGCCACGGCAATAACGGTGTCGCCGGCTCCGCTAACATCAGTAATTTCACGCACATGAGAAGGAATTTTCGTCCAGGAAGCCTCGCTTTCAATGAATACTCCATGCTCCGAGAGCGTAATCAAGGATAGTTCATGTTGAAGGATGGCTCTTAGCTTTTTTGCCCCTTCTAGAAGGGATTCCGGTTGGTTTATGATGTCAATGGAAAAAGATAATCCTTCGATAATTTCTTTTAAATTGGGTTTAAATAAGCTTACCCCTTGGTAGCTCAAGAAATTTTCCTTTTTTGGGTCAACGGCCGTTTTTATTCCCCGTTGATTGGCATAAGAAACCAAGGAATTTATAACCCTTTTGGTAAGGACTCCCTTGTTATAGTCTTCAAAAATTAACGCATCGATTCCTTCGTCCATACGAGAAATTACGGATAGAATTAAGGCATCTTCCATGGTTTCTGAAAGGGGATGGGTGTCTTCTTGATCAATGCGCAACACATGTTGGGTGCCCGAAAGTACCCTCGTCTTTACCGTTGTTTTTCTATCCTCATCGTGCAACATTTCATGGCTATGTATCCCTTGTTCCAACAATAAATTAATCAAGGTTTCGCCAGCGCGATCTTTTCCAATGACAGAGCACAAATACACTTGGGCACCAAGGGCTTTAAGATTTAATGCAACATTAGCAGCACCGCCAGGCCTATTTTCTTCCTTGTTTAAAAGCAACACGGGCACTGGTGCCTCGGGACTCATGCGGTTTACTTTTCCCTTGATATAGGAATCAACCATAACATCACCAATAATAGCGACCCTCATGTCCTTGAACGATTCGAAAACAGTCGTTAAATTCATCGTTTTAGTTGAGCTAAGGCGTCGGTTAATCGCTCCATAGCCTGAATTAATTGTTGTTCTGAGGCAGCATAACTGATTCGAATGCAATTTGGCGCACCAAACCCTTTCCCATCAACCAATGCAATGTTTCCTTCGCGTAACAGGTACATGCACAAGTCGTCGCCGTTCGTTATAGTAGCTTCTCCATCCCTCGCTCCAAAATAGGCGGAAACGTCTGGGAAAAGATAAAAAGCCCCTGTAGGAACATTACATTTTATGCCTGGAATTTTTGTAAGGTAGGATAGGACAAGGTCCCTTCGTCGGTGGAACGTGTCAACCATTTCCTTCAAGGTAGCAGGATCCTCAAGCATTGCGTCGATAGCCGCGCGTTGAGTAATCGAATTCGTACCCGATGTGAATTGTCCTTGAATCTTATTGCAGGCATCGGCAATTTGTTTGCTTGCACCAATATAACCCAACCGCCATCCGGTCATTGCCCAAGCCTTGGATACACCATTAACGGTTACCACTTGGTCGAAAATGTCCTCAAATTGTCCCAAGCTTTCGTGTTGACCTTCGAAGCGAATATGCTCATAAATTTCATCCGATAACGCCACAATATTCGGGTGTTTGGCAAAAACATCGGCTAACGCGCGAAGTTCACTTTTTGTGTAAACACTACCCGTAGGGTTACATGGCGAAGAGAAGATAAACAGTTTCGTTTTCTCGGAGATTGCATCCGCTAATTGGCTTGCATTGATCTTAAAATCATGTTCAATACCCGCTTCAATGATGATGGGATGGCCTCCAGCCATTTTTACAATTTCTATGTAAGAAACCCAATAGGGTGCAGGAATAATCACTTCATCCCCGGGATTTATTAAGCTCAATACAACGTTTGCAATGGATTGTTTTGCCCCCGTGGAAACAACAATTTGCTCTTTTGAATAGACTAATCCGTTGTCGCGTAAAAACTTGGCTGTAATGGCCTCGCGTAAATCATCGTATCCTGCCACTGGAGTGTAGGTGGTGAAATTATCATTAATCGCTTGAATGGCAGCATCTTTTATAAACAAAGGAGTATGAAAATCAGGTTCTCCAAGCGAAAGCGAAATAATATCTTTTCCTTGTGCCTTTAATTCTCTACTTAATCTTGCCATGGCAAGAGTTGCCGACTCTTCCATTGCGTTTAGTCGTTCAGATAGTTGAATCATAGGGCAAAATTACTAATTCTCAGTGGATCCGCTAGTCCAATAAATCTGGTCTTCTGTTTTTTGTTCTTTTTAATGCCTCCTCCTCACGCCAGCGCTCAATTTCTTTTGGGTTTCCACTTAACAATACCTCAGGAACCTTCCAACCCTTATATTCTGGTGGTCGAGTATATACGGGGGGTGACAACAAGTGATCCTGAAAACTATCCGTTAAAGCTGATGTTTCATCGCTCAATACCCCAGGAATCAAACGAATAATGGAATCCACAAGAACGGCCGCAGCCAATTCACCGCCAGACAATACATAGGAACCAATCGATATTTCCTTGGTGATGTAGTGGGTTCGAATTCGTTCATCAACGCCTTTGTAATGACCACACAAAACCATTAAGTTGTTTTTAATCGAGAGTTGATTTGAAATGCCTTGTTCTAACAATTGTCCGTCGGGGGTCATGTAAATGATTTCATCATAGGCTCGTTCGCTTTTCAGTTGATCGATGCAAGCGGCAATAGGCTCAACGCGCATAACCATACCCGCACCCCCTCCATATTGATAGTCATCTACGTTTTTATGTTTGTCCGTTGAGTAATCACGTAAGTTATGCAAGTGAATTTCAACATGACCCTTATCTTGCGCACGTTTCAAAATCGAATCAGAGAAAGGACCATCAAATAATTTAGGTAAAAGCGTAAGAATGTCAATTCGCATGTTCAAAGGTATAAAATACCTTGCATTTGTTATGCATGTACTACCTTTACCGCATGCGTAGAGGAATTTTACTTTTTATGTTCGGGTTTGCTTTAATTCCAATGGTAGCCCAACAGGAATGGATGGGGAATACAAGTCCCACCTATGACGAATTAATTCAGGCGTTAAGGCGTATGGAGAAGGTAGATCCACGCCTTAAACTCTACAACATGGGGACATCAGATGTGCCTGGGATTCCCATCTACGTATGTGTGCTAAACGCCGATAAAGATTCTATGAATACCTTTGAACGCGCAAGGAAGGGAACAACGTTACTGTTTAATAATGCCATTCACCCCGGAGAGCCCGATGGAATCAATGCGTGTTTAATGTATGCCCAAGAATTTCTAACGTCCAACCAGCGAAGCGATAAAGATCCAATCGTGGCCTTTATTCCCGCTTATAACATTGGAGGGATGCTCACCCGTAGTTCCACCAGTCGAGTTAACCAGAATGGTCCGTTGGAATATGGTTTTCGTGGTAACGCTCAAAACCTCGATTTAAACCGAGATTTCATTAAAATGGATAGTCAGAATGCTTTTACTTTTGTACGAATTTTTCATGCCCTACAACCGGATATCTTTGTTGATAACCACGTTTCTAATGGCGCAGATTATCAATATACATTAACGTACATTGCCTCGGTACGCGAGCGAATAGCGCCCACAATTCGTGCGCTTATTGACGGTGCCTTGATACCACAACTCACGGAAACGTTGAAAGCTTCTCATTGGGACCTTTTTCCTTATGTTGAGACCATAAAAGATACGCCAGAAGAAGGCCTTTACCAATTCAATGATTTACCCAGGTATGCTATGGGTTATGCTTCGCTTTTCAATGCCATTGCCATGACGGTAGAAACCCATATGCTTAAGCCTTTTCCAAGCCGCGTTCAAGCAACGCATGACTTTATGAAAGCCATCGTTTCTTGGTCTAAAGAAAATGCCAATTCCATAGAAAAAGCGAAGGATCAAGCGAATCATTGGGATTTGAAACAGCGGTTTTTCAAGTATAATTATAAGCGGACTACGAATACCGTCGCTATACCCTTCAAAGGATTTGAGGTGCGTTTAGATACGCATAAAATTACGGGATTAAAGCAGTTGTCCTATGATCAGTCGAAGCCTTATGAACGTTCCATTCCTTATGCTAAGAACTATCAGGCTCAAGACTCTTTAGCGATTCCCTCCTTTTATGTTCTCCGTGGACAAGAACGAAGAATCATCCAGCAATTAAAGGCTAATGGAATTGAATTCAATGCATTGGATCAGGAAAAAAAGCTGTGGGTTAAAGCACAAATAGTACGTTCGTTTGATGCTCTATCAAAGCCATATGAAGGACATTATATGCACGCTTCCAAAACTATAGAACGAGTTCCGCAATGGGTTACCTTCAGAGCAGGAGATATTTTAATCCCAACGAAACAAAAAGGGGCAAATTTTATCCATTCCGTTCTGCAACCTGAAGCAGAGGATTCCTATTTCACATGGAATTATTTTGATTCATACCTTCAAGAAAAAGAATATTTCTCAAACTATGTGTTTAAGGACAAGATTGAAGAAATTCTTGCGAATAATCCAGACCTTCAGAAGGCATACGAAGAAAAAAAACGCATGGATTCCGACTTTGCTTCTTCGGAATGGCAGCAGCTTTACTATTTGTATCAAAACAGCCCTTATTTTGAGCCAAGTTATATGATGCTTCCTGTTTTTGAATTAGAATAATTCACGGTTCTCAAAGAGGTGTTTTAGAATATTTAATTCACGATCAGAAAGGGATAGACCTCTTCTAGCCATCATGCTTTCTATGCCTTCTAAAGCCTTTTCAAATCGATACGGAAATAACCGGTTAGGTTCACCGAAACTGAAGGAAGGAATATGTTTTTTGAAAAATCCAGGACCAAAGAGGTTACATGCGACTCCTACTGCGGTTCCTGTATTAAACATGGTATTTATCCCGCATTTGGAATGATCCCCCATGTGTAACCCAACAAATTGTTCCCCTGAAAGGACCGTTTTATTCAAAGAATAATCGTAAACGTCTACGATTCCGTAGTTATTCATTAGGTTAGATGCATTGGTATCCGCACCTATGTTACACCAAGAACTTAGGTATCCATTTCCGAGGAATCCGTCGTGGGATTTATTGGTGTAGGATTCAAAAATCACATTGTTCACTTCTCCACCCACTTTGCAATAAGGACCAAGCGTTGTTGCCCCATAGATTTTGGATCCCATTTTAACCTGTGAAGATTCTGCCATGGAAAAAGGTCCTCTGACCATAGAACCTTCCATGATTTCTGCTTTTGAACCTATATAGATAGGACCTTCCTTAACATTTAGCACGGCGCCTTCCACAAGTGCTCCCTCTTCAATAAAAATTAAGGATGGGTCACCGATTAAGGAACAAGAGTTAGGAAGGGGATTTGATTCCTTGTTTTTTGTAATCATGGTGAAGTCCGCTTGAAGTACCTTACCATTTTGTTTACATAAATCCCACCGATGTAATAGCCAAACAAGTGGGCTTCCTGTATATTTTACCTCCGTCAGCGGTTGGCCAAATTGCGCTAAGGTTTTTCCCTCAAAGGTTAAAAATTCATTAGGCTTTAAGGAAGATATTACCTCGATAAAGGAAGCATTTGGAATAATTCTACCATCCACTGTCATGGCTTCTTCGAGGGCTGGGAAGTGCTCTTGAAGGTGGTCTGCGGTTTGGTAACCCAAGGAAATCCCCTCGCAGAGATGTTGATATCGTTCCACATTGGTAAGTATACCACAACGCAAAAAAGCAGTTGGTTTCGTTAGGGTATGAGGGGCTAACGATAGGTAAGTGTCAACATCATTGAGGTTCAGACGCAAGGGCATGGTTTGATTTTTTACTAAAAATAAATAGCAGCATAAAAGTGATTAGACCGTTAACAATTAAAAGCTCATTTCCAATTTGATAGGACCCTAAAAGCGTATTAGCATTGGTTTTTAAGAAGTAACAAACCAGGGGGGCAATGAGTGAAATAAAGGCGATGCCTGGGTATTTTAATTGACGCTTGGTAAGTATGCCAAAGGCAAACAAACCCAATAATGGACCATAGGTATAGCCTGCAATGTCAAAAATCAAATCAACGATGCTCTTATTGTCGATCCATTTAAACCAAAAAACGAGCAACGTGAAAAGGAGCGCAAATGAAAGGTGCGTCCACCGTTTTATGCGAGTTTTTGTCTTTTCATCGTGTTGGTTTCGATTGATTCCGAGAATATCAATACAAAAAGAAGAAGTAAGCGCCGTTATTGCGCCATCTACGGAAGGAAAAAGAGCAGAAATTAATCCGATAATGAATATAATAAAGACCCCGAAAGGCAGGTGGGTTTGTATTAGCGTTGGAAATAAATCATCTGGCTTTACATTCATCCCTTTTTGTTGGGCAAACAGGGTTAATACACCGCCCAGAAGTAAGAATAGCGCGTTCACGATCAATAAAATAAGGCTAAAAACGACCATGTTTTTTTGGGCATCCTTTAACGATTTAACGCTGATGTTTTTTTGCATCATTTCTTGATCCAGTCCCGTCATGGCTATGGTAATGAATGCCCCCCCAATTACATGTTTAAGAAAGTAATCTCCCTTCAAGTAATCCGTTTCCCATAACCCAAGTAGTTTGTGATCGTTAAGGGAATTAAAGAGGTGACCCCAGGATAATTCAAGTTCCGATTGTATAGAAAATAAACAAACGAGTAAGGCAAGAAGCATGAACGATGTTTGTAAGGTATCCGTCCATACGATGGTTTTCACTCCTCCTTTTAGGGTATATGCTACGATCATGGCTATGATCATCAGGGTGCTCAACCAAAAAGGTATTCCTAAAGCATCAAAAATGAACAATTGTAGCACATTTATAACTAAATACAATCGAACCGTAGCTCCCAGGGTTCTTGATAAGATGAAATATCCGGCCCCCCATTGATAGGCATTCAACCCTAAACGTTGTTCTAGGTATGAATAAATGGACGTCAGTTTGAGTTTATAGTAAATGGGGAGTAGTACGTAGGCGACAACAAAGTAACCAATAAAAAAGCCAAGAACAAGTTGATAATAATGCCACCCTGTGCTCATCACTTTTCCGGGAACCGAAACAAACGTAACTCCGGATAGGGAGGTGCCAATCATTCCAAAAGCAACCAGAAACCAGGGGCTCTTTTTATCGCCTGAAAAAAAACTATCGGTGGTAGCGTTTTTAGAGGTTGCCCAAGAAATATACAGGAGCACACCGAAATAGGCGATTAACAAAAAAGCTAAAATCCATTGGTTCATCTGGTAAATTTAATCTTTTCATTAAAATCATAGGCTTTTAACTGCCCTTAAGTTTTTATGGTTGTTTGGTGTTAGGTAAAGAATGATAACTTTACATCCTTTAAAACAAGAATATGACAGATCAATGGGTATTGCTAATCGTTGTAATTGCTTTCTTATTAGTTATTTTATTATTAGTAAAAAATTTTTCTAAAAAGGTAGAGCCAAACCAATCGCTTTTGATTCAAGGTGAGTTATTAAAGCAAAAACAGTCTATTTTTTTACCGTACAAAGCTGAGGCTTTTCAACGGGTAATCCTGTATTTGGAGCGTATTCATCCGAGTACACTTTCCTTTCGTTTAATTCAACCCAACATGAATGCCATAGTTCTTCAGTCGCTCATGTTGAAGGCTATTCGTGAAGAATTCGATCATAATGTGGCTCAACAGCTTTATATTTCAACAGAATCTTGGTCCATGCTAAAAAATGCAAAGGAAGAAACCGTGAAAATAATTAATATTGCTGCATCCCAGATGAAGGCAGATTCTACAGCGAATGACTTAGCGACTGCTATAATAAGCGTAACGGCAGAGGTTAATCCACTGCCGTCCGAAATTGCCCTAGAAGTATTGAAAAAAGAATGGAGAGGCGTTATTAATTAACGCACTACATGGATGAATCCGTGCTTCTCGTAATTTTCGAAAATCAATTTATAGGTGTAAATACCATCCTCTAAATCATTACCATTTAAATCTTGACCGCGGAAAAAAGGCGTTTCTTGTCCTTGTTCCCATACCATATTTCCCCAACGGTTAAAAATGTACAAGGTAAACTCATCACATGTATTGAAATAGCTTTTTAAATCCAGAAAATCATTGGTATTATCTCCGTTTGCCGATATAACATTTGGAAAATCAAAATCAT
>JBJTWF010000008.1:0-4873 GCA_046081565.1 Flavobacteriales bacterium
TCACCTTTGCCCGTTCCGGAACCATTTCCTTGACCTGAATCATCGTTTGTGCCGTTAATGCCATCCTTAAAGGTATTGGTAGGGCCTTGCCTTCCAGGGGTAGGGACTACGCCTGGGCTGGTTTGTGTTCCTGGGCTTGGGTTGACGCCTGTAGATCCACCGGCCTTACCCCCCGTTCCGGTTCCGCTACTGGATTGAATCACTTGATATTTTTCATTTCTAATTTCAACCATTTTAGGCAAGGGAGGTTGAGCCATCAGGGCAACCTTACTCGTATTACTCTTTTTTAGTTCTTCTTTCTTGTCAAACTTGATAAAGGAAAAAAGGAGTAGTAACAGTAGAAAAATCACAATCGTAAAAAGAAAGCTTTTCCTTCGATTGCTTTGCAAAAATAGTTCTTCAGATTCCCAAGACATTGTATTTTTTTTTCCTATAGCGTCCATAATCAATCTTTGTTACATAAATAAAAATAAACTAAAAAACCCAACCAAATAGCCTGTAATAGCAAGCGGTGCAATATTCCTAAGATACCACATAAAAGCGATTTTTTCGATTCCCATGGCAACGACACCCGCTGCGGATCCAATGATTAAAATGGATCCCCCTGTTCCCGCGGCATAGGCAAGGAAATGCCAGACATCATGATCCATTGGATAAGAAAACATGCCCATAGCACCAGCAACCAAGGGTACGTTGTCAATAACCGAAGAAGCCATGCCAAGGATTCCCATGAACGTTTCGGTTGAAATACCAGCGCCTTGTACCGCTTGGCCAAGGTTGAATATTAATCCGATGGATTCCAAGGCCGCTACCGTTAAAAGAATTCCAAGAAAAAAGAGAATGGTGGGTAATTCTACTTTCTGAAGGGATTTCATCGTGGGACTTTGGGGAGATAAATCCGATTCGATTTCGGTGAGCTTAAACCTTCGATTGGTTTTTATCTCTGCATATAAGGCAAAAACACAAAGTGCAAACATCATCCCCATGTAAGGGGGAATGTGAAGTACTGTTTTTACGATGGGCACCAATAGGAATAATCCGATACCCAACCAAAGTTCCTTGCCTCGGGGGGTGGTTTTATCGCGCAAGACAGCACTTCTTTTTCCTTTAAAAACAGGAATCCAGCGAGCCAAAAGGACGGGGATAGCAACCGAAAGGAGGGAGGGAAAAAATGTTTTGAGGAATAAGGGAGAAACACTTACCTTGTGGCCTATCCATAACATGGTGGTAGTGACATCGCCAATTGGAGACCATGCTCCTCCAGCATTGGCGGCGATTATTATGAATCCAGCGTACCAAAGCCTTTCGTTGGGATCATCGGTGATTTTACGGTAGATGGCGATCATCACCAACGTCGCGGTAAGGTTATCAATAACGGCCGATAGGAAAAACGTGAAGGCACACAGCATGACCAATAAATTCCATTTATTTTTGGAACGAAACCACCCCTCCACGGTATCAAACGCTTTAAAGTGATCCATGAGCTCCACCAAGGTCATGGCGCCGATTAGAAAAACAACAATCTCAGCCGTTTTACTTAAATGATGGGCCAGAGCCGATTGAATGAGAGCTGTTTTTTCGGATATAGAACCGATAAAATCTGGAACAAACCCTAGCTTTGCTAACGCCGGTTCTGCGGTGTTTGGGTCTAGCCATTGAACGATATGGGTTGGAAACATAAAGAGAATCCCCCAAGAAATTACCATCATCAGTATGGAAGGGATCATCTTGTCTATTCGATGTAGATGTTCCGTTGAAATCAACAGATAACCCAGCATAAAAATGAATAGTAAGATAAGGCTTATCATTTCAATCGTTTGTCTAAGGCAATGGAAAAGGCTCGTTCCGCAAGGTTAACCGGGGAAGGATCTACTTCGTAGACCGCTGCAAGGGCGTTGTGAATGACGTTTTCTGTATCCTTAAAAATGAGTTCATCCGTTAGGGCTTCATGTTCCTTTTCCATAAGAAAAGCAAAAACCCTAGCCATTCCGCAATTTGCAATGAAATCAGGGATCAAGGAAATCGTGCGATCTGCTTGTTGTGCAATGGGGCCAAAAAAGATTTCTTGATCGGCAAAAGGAACGTTTGCGCCTGACGAAATTACCGTTACCCCGGCGTCAATGAGTCGTTTCAATTGATCTGCCTGAATCAGTCGGCTTCCGGCACAAGGCACAAAGACATCGGCTGAGACATCCCAAAGGGTGTTGTTTACTTCTTGAAAGGATAACATGCCCTCAGCAACCAATTGATTTCCATTTTTTGCTAAAAACAAGGATGTTACCTCTTGAAAATCTAGTCCTTCTGGTCTAATGATTCCTCCTGCACGATCAATAATTCCAACGATTTTGGCTCCTGCTTGTGCTAGGTAGAACGCAGCGGCAGCACCGACATTTCCCCATCCTTGAATGATAACTTTTTTGTTTTTTAACGTACCGCCCCACAAAGCGTAATACGCATTAATGGATGCACATACGCCAAAACCGGTAATCATATCGGCAACGAGGTATTTTCTCGCGGGATCTGGACTGTATGTGCTAGATTCAATGACTTTCGAAACGCCCGTTTTTAACTGCTGAATGCAGGAAATCTTTTGACTATTATTCGGTTTGAAATGTCCGTTGAATACCCCCTCCTGTGGATGCCAAACGCCATTTGCTTCAGTGATCGGAATTACCTCATGAACTTCATCTACGTTCAGGTCTCCACCGGTTCCATAATACGATTTTAATAAGGGTGCTACCGCTGCAAACCAACGCTTCAAAACCCCTTCTTTTCTTGGGTCCGATGGATCAAAGTTTATCCCCGATTTAGCTCCTCCAATGGCAGGCCCCGCAACGGTGAACTTAATTTCCATCGTTTTTGCCAACGATTCCACTTCGCGCTGGTCTAAGCCAAGTCGCATCCGGGTTCCTCCGCCAGCGGCCCCTCCTCGTAGGCTATTGATAACGACCCATCCCTTTGCTTCGGTTTCAGCATCTTTCCAGTGAAAGATGATTTCGGGTTGTTTATGTTCAAAGGCCTTTAATTTTTCCATCATAGCCGTTGCTTCTTTTCTCACCTTCCAAAAGTAAGGGAAGAATGCTATGCAAGGCGTTGAATCGTTTGCGAATTATAAGGATAGCATTGTGAATAAATCACCTAGGTCGATGAAAAGAGCCTCCACAAACGTCGAATGATGCTCCAGTAACAGAGGAAAGGCAATTGGGCTGGTTGACTAAATATAAATATCCTAAATAGGCAAAAATTAATGCCTCTTTGTAATGAATTATGGGTTCTTCAGGAATGATGATTGCTCCAGAATAATGGTTTTTAATGTGGCTAATTAAGGCTTTATTCAGGGCTCCTCCTCCGGTAAACAAAGCACTTTTCATGGCGTTCTCTTGCAGGGTTCTTCCAATTTGTTCCCCAATGTGAGCCGTTAACGTAGCCAAAACAACGCCATTCGATTCGTCGGCAGGGATAAGTGGATAAAAATGCGCATTGAGCCATTCCGTTCCCAACGATTTAGGCCCCTTTTCTCGGTAATAGGCTATGTTGTTCAAGGAAGCGAGAAGCTGCTGATTAACGGGATGTCGCGCCGCTATTTCGCCGTCTCTATCAAATTCAAATCCTAGGTTTCGTGCATAAAGATTTAAGGGTAAATTCCCGGGACCGATATCAAAGGCTACGGTTGAATTTTCGTTTACAAAGCTAAGGTTGCTGAATCCACCGATGTTTATGAACGCTTCGGCTTGGTTCCTGAACAAGGCTTGATCGCCGATGGGTACTAATGGCGCTCCTTGTCCGCCCGCGGCTACGTCTAACGATCGGAAATTATTGATTACCGGAATTTGGGTGTTAAAGGCCAGTGTTGATCCACAGCCCAATTGAACGGTATAACCGTCCTTGGGTTGATGAAAAATGGTTTGACCATGGGAAGCAATGGCGTCAATGGTACTTCGATCGATTTCATTCTGTTCAATAAAGGCATTCACCGCTTCTGCATAAAAAAGCCCTAATTGATGATGTAAGCTGAAAACTGTTCTTGCCGATTGATTATCTATGTTCAAAAGCAATTCCTTAATGGGGTCAGGTAAGGGTAGGGTCTCTGCCTTCAATAGGGAGAATTTTACCGCTCCTTCTTGCCCTGAAAATAGCACATAAGCAATGTCTAGCCCATCCAAAGAAGTTCCCGACATTAATCCTATGAGAAGCCTTTCTTTCATGGCACCCTATTTTTATACGTGAAATTTTGAATTACCTTTGTAAAAGTATAAATCAATTTTACATTCCATGCATTTTGAATTGACTGAAGAGCATTTAGCCGTTAAAGAAGCCGCTAGAGATTTTGCCCAAAACGTTTTGAAACCCGGAGTCATCGAACGCGACAACGCGCAGCGAGTTCCCGCCGAGGAAGTAAAGCAGTTGGGGGAATTAGGTTTTATGGGAATGATGGTCGATCCAAAATACGGAGGTTCCGGGATGGATACCTTATCCTACGTATTGGCGATGGAAGAAATCTCCAAAGTGGATGCTTCTACCTCGGTGTGCATGTCGGTGAATAATTCATTGGTTTGTTGGGGATTGGAAAAATTCGGAACCGAAGAGCAAAAACAAAAGTACTTAGTTCCGTTGGCCAAAGGAGAGAAAATTGGGGCGTTTTGTTTGTCGGAGCCTGAAGCGGGTTCGGATGCTACGTCACAGCGCACCACAGCTATTGATCACGGAGATTATTACTTACTAAACGGTACCAAAAACTGGATTACCAACGGTTCTTCCGCTTCAATTTATTTAGTCATTGCCCAAACAAGTGTAGAATTAGGACACAAAGGCATCAACGCCTTCATCATTGAGCGCGGCATGGAAGGTTTTGTAGTGGGTGCTAAAGAAGATA
>JBJTWF010000009.1:0-8035 GCA_046081565.1 Flavobacteriales bacterium
CCAACGCACTGAAAATTCTTCCATTTACCTTTCAAGGAACGAAAACACCTATTTGGTTAATGTGCGCAAGGGCATAAACAGTGATTTTTTTAACCTCTATGCTGCAGACATTACTCGATTTGTTGAAGAGGTCAAAGGGAAGGAAAGGGAATTGAGCTTGTTAAATAATCGCTTGCAAGACCAACAAGTGTTTTACGAATATATCTTAAATAGCATACCCTCAGACATTGCGATCTTTGACGAAAACCACAAATATTTATTTGTCAATCCACAAGGCATTCAAAATAAAGAAATTCGCAATTTTATGATTGGCAAAGATGATTTTGATTATTGCCATTACAAGGGAATTTCTACGGAGGGCGCTGAGTTCAGAAGGAAAATGTTTACCCAAGTAATAACGGAAAACCGGGAGGTGGAATGGGAAGATGATCTTTTGGATCCTTTGGGCAATCGAAAGGTGATTATGCGCCGTATGAGGCCAATTTCTAATCCCATAACCCATCAACAAAATGTGGTAGGTTACGGCATTGATATCACGCTGAGAAAAGTCGCAGAAGACAAAGTCAAAGAGGCAAATTTTCGATTGATACTCCTGGAACAATTCTTAAATGCGGCCAGCGATGCCATTCAAGTAGCAGATGATTCAGGAACGTTTGTATTTATGAATAAAAGGGCGTCAGAAAGGCTGGGCATTCCATTGGATAAATTGCACGAATTTAAGGTATCCGACATTGATGTTCAATTCAAAGACCCCAAGCTTTGGGAAGAGCATATTGATTTTCTTAAATCCAACGGTGGATTTTCTGCAGAATCCACGAATATTCATCAAGTGACAGGTCAGTCCACCGATGTAGAGGTAAATGTTAGCTACCATGAATTCGCAGGAAAAGGCTATATAATCGCTGCTTCTCGGGATATTTCGGAACGGAAACAAAACCAAAAAATTCTGGCCCATAAAAATGAGTTTCAGACGGTTCTTATGGAAGTGGCGACAGAATTCATCGACATCGATCCCAACGAAATTTCACGGGTAATTCAAACGACCTTAGCCAGAATTGGAACGTTTTTAGGCGTGGATCGAGTGTACCTTTTCGATTACAATCACACGGAACAAACCACATCCAATACCTACGAGTGGGTGGCAGAGGGGATCTCACCCGAAATAGATAACCTACAGAATATTCCGTATGAATACGTTACGGTTTGGACAGAAACCCATTTTAAAGGCGAAAACATCGAGGTCGAAAATACCTTCGAAGTACCTGATGGTATGTTCAAGTCTTTGTTGCTAGAGCAAAACATTAAAAGTTTGATAGCGCTTCCGTTGATGTTGGAAGGGAATTGCCTTGGATTTGTTGGGCTCGATTCGGTTAAGAATTTTCGAAAATTCTACAAAGATGAAAAGGATTTGTTGCAGTTGCTTTCCCGTATGTTGGTCAACGTTGATCAGCGGATTAAAAACACCAAAGCATTGGAGGTTTCTAATCAGACCATCCAGACCATAAATGAGGATTTACAGAAAATTGTTCAGGCAGAAAAAACAGTAAATCTTTTGGCAGATTCCTTTATGCTTGGTACCGATTACGAGTCTGTTTGTTGGGATATTGTAGAAAACGTTATATCCCAGTTGGATTTTGAAGATTGTGTTATCTATCAAGTTCAAGGAAAAGAGTTGGTACAGGTGGCGGCCATGGGAAATAAAACCAAAAAGAGAAGGGTGTTAAAAGAGGCAATGCGCATTCCCCTTGGTAAAGGAATCGTAGGGGCTGTTGCTAAAAACGGAGCCTCTATTTTGCTTTCGGATACCAGCCAAGATAAACGTTACCTGGTCGATGATCAAGCCCGCTTGTCGGAAGTCGCGGTTCCCATTAAGGTAGGTCGAAAAGTATGGGGAGTAATCGATTCAGAACACGAACAGAAAAATTTCTTTACCGAACTTCATTTACGTGTTCTTTTAACCCTTTCTAATTTGCTTTCGCAAAAAATTGCTGCCCTCGAAGAGCAGAAGATGAAGGAAAAGCTACAGGAAGAGATCTTGGCCATTAATGCCGATTTAGAGAATCGCGTAATGGAAGAAACAAACCGTAATGTAGAACTTACGAAATCAATGTCGGATCAGGAAAAACTGGTTACCCTAGGGGAAATTGCGTCTGGCATTGCACATGACCTCAATACACCCCTTGGGGCCATTAAAATTGGAGCAGAAAGCATTCGCTACACCTTGGATAATTTATTTGGTAACGTTGTGGCTAAATGCACCGAAACCCAAATAAAATACGCGCTTAATCGATCGTTGGGTCAAACCGGTGAATTATTTGTGGGCGGTCTTCAGCAACGGAAGGAGATGAAGGAAATGGAGAAGCTTCTTATGGAGGACTTTCCAGAAATTCTAGCGGAGGATCGAGCAAAAATTGTAAATATGATGGTGAAAACACGAATTCTCGCACCCCAACGAGAACACGTGGTAGAGGTATTGAGTGCTCCAAATCCACTGGATTACTTGGAGTTAATGTATAGCCTTCAGATTGTTCATAATTTTATTGCTACCATTCTTACTTCATCCGAACGGGCAGGAAACGTGGTACAAGACCTGCGCTCTTTTATTAAAGACCAAAGAAACCAAGCCCGAGGACCCGTAAATTTACGAAACAACATTGGGACCGTACTCAATGTATTTAACTATGAAATAAAACGTAGCGTAGAGTTAATTTTCCGGGTGGAAGAGGACATCTATATTGAAGGATTTGATATTAAGTTATTTCAGCTTTGGTCCAACATTATTAAAAATGCGATCGAATCCTTAGACCAGTACCGCGAAAGGGGCGTAATAAAAATTACTTCGCAACGCAAGGGAAATATGGTCAAAATAGCCATTGCTAATAATGGCCCTGAAATTCCGGTCGAAATTCGCGCTCGAATTTTCGAAAAGTTTTTTACCACCAAAGCCCAAAAAAATGGTTCAGGACTGGGGTTAAATATCGTTAAAAGCGTTCTTGATGAACACCAAGCTAAGGTCGTTTTAGATTCAAATTCAGAGTGGACAACCTTTGAATTTATCTTTCCAACGATAGCGTATGTTGGAGAACCAAAAAATGAAGTAGAGATTGAATTATTGTAATACCTTTGTCGAATGGATGAAATAAAATATGCCGTAGTATGTGTGGATGACGATCCATACATCTTGCAAATGTTAGGTTTTCAATTAAGTAAAATTGTTGATCAAAAATGCACACTGCTTGAGTACTTTACGGATCCTTTTGAGGCCCTTCTAAACATTGATGGTCTCGTGGAGGAACGCATTGATATTATTTTTATCATAGTGGATTATCAAATGCCACAAATGACCGGGGCACAGCTGATTCGTTCCATAAAACTGAAATACCCTGACCTAAAATGTGTGATGTTATCGGGCCACGCTAATCCTAGTTCCGTGGATTCGCTTAAGCAGGACAATTTACTTGAACAATTCATAGAGAAACCTTGGAATGAAGAAGCCCTTTTTGATGCGGTTAAACCAATTCTAGAAAAGATTCGCTAATTTTTATGAAGAGGATTTTAGTGTTAGGTGCAGGACTTTCAGCATCTTCTTTACTTCGTTATTTATTAGCCCTAATCGACAAAAATGAATGGGAATTAACCATAGGTAATGGGGAAGTCGACTACCTTATAGACAAATATGGAAATCACCCCAAGGTTATTATTAAACGCCTAAATGCCTCAGAGCAAGAAGAACGTTTTGGACTCATTCGACAAAAAGACTTAGTGATCTCCATGCTTCCAGCTTCCTTTCACGTAGCCGTTGCGAAGGATTGTATTTCATTGAACATTGACTTAATTACGCCAAGTTATATTTCGAAAGAAATGCGCGATTTAGACTCGCTTGCCAAAGAAGTTGGGGTTTCAATTATGAATGAAACGGGGGTGGATCCGGGAATTGATCATATGAGCGCTATGAAGGTTATCCATGAAATTAGGCGGTCTGGAGGGACACTTAAATCTTTCAAATCGTTTTGTGGTGGACTTATTGCTCCCGAATCGGATGACAATGAATGGCATTATAAGTTTACGTGGAATCCACGAAACGTGGTGCTCGCTGGTCAAGGGGGAGTAGCTGCTTTTCGTCAAAACAAAGAATTGAAATACATTCCATATACTCAGTTATTTAAGCGTACGGAGCGTTTCGAAATTGATGGCTTTGGAGCGTTCGATGGGTACGCAAACCGAGATTCACTCAAGTATTTGGACGTGTATGGAATCCATGAGGTTGAAACCATTTATCGTGGAACCTTGCGTAGACCCGATTTTTGTCAAGGATGGGAAGTGTTTATATCCCTTGGGTTAACCGACGACAGCTACATTTTAGAAAACAGCCATAAACTTTCCCCACGACAACTATTAAATGCTTTTTTACCTTATCACCCCATAGACAGCGTTGAGTTGAAATTAAAAAAGTTTTTGCGGGAGGATCGAGAACACCTTTTTTCCTTATTCGAAGAAATTGGTTTTTTTGACTCAAATGAAGCGCTTTGTACTGAAGATTCCAGTCCTGCAGCCATGTTGCAGGCCTTACTTCAAAAAGCATGGGTATTAAAGGAAACCGATAAAGACATGTTAGTGATGATTCATGAATTTGAATTTGAACTGAAGCAGCGTAGATTTAAAACAATGGCCTCTTTGGTGGTCATTGGAGAAGATCGCACGTATACCGCAATGTCTAATACGGTAGGTCTACCGATTGCAATTATTGCTAAACGCATGCTTGATGGATATAAAGCCCCTGGTGTGAATCTTCCCATTATGGAGGATCTTTATCTACCGGTTTTGGCCGAATTAGAAGAATTAGGCATTACATTTACGGAAACAACGATAGAAATTACATAAACCATGGAACAACAAGAAAATCAAATGAACATCGAATTGAGTGAGGATATTGCCCTAGGCGTTTATTCAAACCTAGCCGTGATTACTCATTCCCCAGCAGAACTAGTGTGCGATTTTATTCAAGTGATGCCGGGAATGCCAAAAGGTAAAGTTCGTTCTCGTATTCTGATGACACCGCAAAATGCAAAACGATTTTTACAAGCCTTAGCGGATAATTTACAAAAATACGAACAGAATTTTGGGGCCATTGAGGATCCTCAAGCAGGGATTCCCCCCATGCACTTTGGAACACCGAATACTATGGCATAATGCTCTCCGTTGGCATTCCTGTATTCAATTCTAACGTTACTTCCCTGGTAACATCGCTTGTAAAACAAGCTAACGATTTACCTGAGGTAGTCGAAATAATGGTCTTGGATGATGCCTCGGAAATTCAAATCTTATCTGATGCGCTCATCAACCCTAAGGTGAGGGTTGTTCGTCACCCAGAAAATCGAGGTCGAAGTAAAGCCCGAAACACCCTCGCGTCAGAAGCTAAAAGCCCATGGATTTTATTTATTGATGGTGATTCTAGCCTTCTTGATGAGGGATTTCTTGAACGATGGGTTTCGATAGTAAAAGAAACCCAATCCTTGGTAGTCGTGGGAGGAAGTATTTACCAATCCGATACCCCGGACCCTAGGTTTTTTTTAAGATGGCGGGTTAGCCAGTGTCGTGAACTGAAATCCACGGCGTTTAAAACGAATAATGTAGCAATACATGCTTCGGTTTTTAATCATGTTCTTTTCAATGAGGCGCTGGAGGGTTATGGGCACGAGGACACCCTTTTCGGGTTTGAATTAGATCAAAAAAACCTACCCATAAGTAAGGTAATAAACCCAGTATTGAATGATGCATTAGATACGAATGAAGCGTTTCTTCAAAAGACAGCCGTTGGAATCAAAAATTTGGTAAAGGCGCAAGAACTGGCCAGTAACGCTGAGGCCTTTACCCAGCATGTTCGCATGCTGCGCTTTTATGGTAACATGAAACGATATAAATGCCTTTTCCTCCTTGACATCCTTTTACCTTTTGTTTTCAGGGTGGGGGTAAATCGATTGAAGAAAGGAAGAAAAATAGGTTTGGTTTACACCTTTGATTTGTATAAACTGATTCTATTACACCACGTAAAGAAAGGAGCTAGCTTAGGTTAGCTATAAGTTCTAGCATTTTTTGTTGTTCGACTTCCCAATGTTCGAAGGCTGCCGCCTTACTGCTATAGGTTTTGGATAAAGCTAAATAAGCGCGGTCATGGTTGAATTTCTCTATCGCATTCCGTATGGAATCCACGGAACAATCCTCCATAATAATGCCGCAGTGATACTGATGCACGAGGTGTTTGATTTCGGGTTGTTGAGCACAAACTACAGCAATCCCGGCTTGAAAATAATCAAATATTTTATTGGGTAAGGCCAAATGATAATTTAAGCAAGGGTGCGTATCAAAGGCTAACCCCACATCGGCCATGGCCGTTATTTTCATCATTTCATGGTGGGGAAGTCGATTGACAAAGTGTACTTTACCCGTGAGTTGGTTGGCCTCCACATAGGCTTTGGCCTCAGGTATAGCGGTTCCCGAACCCACTACGAGGAGTACTGTCTCTTGGACGGCTGTCACGGCTATAATGGATTCCATTAGCCCTCTACCGTGATTGAGCCCACTTCCTTGCACAATTACAATGAGCGAACGTTCGCTAATACCATAAGAAATTCGTTCTTCAGGAATGGGAGCTGATCGTACAGGGACGTTGCGGATGATTCTTGGTTTTACCCCATAGCGGGTTTCAAAAACGTTCGCCAGGGAATGGTTGACCGTTATGAAAAATGGAGCTTTTGCTGCACAGTGCTTTTCAATCCAAAGCCAAATGTTTTTTTTACGAGAGGATTCAGCAAGTTCAGGAACTTCGGTAAATAACTCATGGGCATCAAAAACAAGGGTTTTATTCCGGAGGATTGAAACGAAATACGCAGGAAAGGCCGTATCCAAATCATTGGCCCAAATAATATCGGTTTTAGTAAAACTCAGAACGAAGAGCAGTCGAAGATTAAAGAACGCATAAAATAAGGGTCCTTGGGTGAAAACCATCCTAAGTCGTTTGTGATGAAAAGGAAGCGTAGGTACTTTCGGGCTATCTGCTTTTTTTCTCCCGATCAAAATAACCTTAAATCCTTGTTCGTGAAGCAGTTTAGTGTGTCTCAATACCCGTTGGTCTGTGGCAAGGTCAGAAGTAACACAAAAGGTAATGGTTTTCATGGGGAATCCTGCAAAAGTATAAATACTCCAACGAAAAGAACTCCTGAAGGTTTAAAAATCAAAAAAATCACTAAAAATCTTTTTCAATCAAAAAATGCTTTGTACATTTGCAATCCAAATTTTGGGGGCATCGTTCTTTTTTTAATGATCCAACAATTGCCGATGTAGCTCAGTTGGCCAGAGCAGCTGATTTGTAATCAGCTGGTCGGGGGTTCGAATCCCTCCATCGGCTCGGTATGTTGGGGAGATACTCAAGCGGCCAACGAGGACAGACTGTAAATCTGTTGGTTTTCACCTTCGCAGGTTCGAATCCTGCTCTCCCCACGATAGAAAATTTAAGCGGGAGTAGCTCAGTTGGTAGAGCGTCAGCCTTCCAAGCTGAATGTCGCGAGTTCGACCCTCGTCTCCCGCTCAACTTTGAGTGCCGGTGTAGCTCAGGGGTAGAGCGCTTCCTTGGTAAGGAAGAGGTCACGAGTTCAAATCTCGTCATTGGCTCAACGGAAAAATGTTGACCTTTTAACAAAAGGGTCAATTTTATTATAAATGAGTATTAACTAGTAAATAAATAAGTAAAAATGGCTAAGGAAAATTTCGATCGTTCGAAACCACACGTGAACATTGGTACTATTGGACACGTAGACCACGGTAAAACTACGCTTACTGCCGCTATTTCAAGCGTTTTGGCGTCAAAAGGTCTCGCTCAAGTGAGAGACTTCTCTTCAATTGACAACGCTCCTGAAGAGAAAGAAAGAGGTATTACAATCAACACCTCACATATTGAATATGAAACAGCAGTTCGTCACTACGCACACGTTGACTGTCCAGGTCACGCGGATTACGTGAAAAACATGGTTACAGGTGC
>JBJTWF010000010.1:0-7820 GCA_046081565.1 Flavobacteriales bacterium
TAGGTAGTATCCGATAGGTCCCATGTCCAACTCACAATGGGGCTGGACACAAAGGTAGATTGATCATTAAAAACAATCGGGTCATTTTGATCAACTAACATTGGCGTGGCTGTAAAATTGGCATCCAACCCATCATCAAAAACGGTTACGGAATCTAGAATGGTAGTGATTGCACAACCATCTGAGCTAAAAAGGGTCACGCTAGCAACATAGGTTCCTGGGGTTTCATAATTATATTGAAAATTATTCATGTTTGGAACGAGGTTTCCATCGCCCATATCCCAAACCAAACTATCTACGTTAATGGGGGCTTGTACCACAAAAATGGCCCCTTGAGAACAAATATTTACGTTTTGTACAAACCCCGGAATCCCTTGTGGACCACCTATGGCCACATAGTCATTGACCACCGTATCATCAACACAACCATATTGATCGGTAATGGCTAAGGTTAAATCAAAAACCCCATTGTTTACAAAGGTATTGCTAGGATTTTGAAGGGTTGAATTATTTCCATTTCCAAAATTCCAATTCCAGGCGGTTATGTTTCCATACGCCTCCGAGGAATCTTGGTAGTTTCCAAAGAGTGGAGGACAATCGTATTCGCCGTTTGCGTTTTGAACCGCACCAGAAAACGTATAGTAGGGAATAGCATGCGGAAGGGATACGGTAACAACCTGGTTCAATGTATCCTCGCAACCATTGGAATCTATGGCGATTAAGGAAAGGCTAAAGGTGGTACTTAAAACTGAGGCGGGAAGGTTGGGAGCGGTAAAAAACACACTTGTATCTTGGCTAGTTCCTATGGGTTGATTATTGAGATACCAAGCATAAGACAGGTTACCAACCCCAGTGGAAGTGTTGAAAGTAGACACGCTGTCTTGGTTGCAAATTACACTGGGAAAATTAAAACTTGCGGTTGGTTTGGTTATGGTGATAGGAATCGTAGCGGGAGTGGAACCGCATCCAAAAACATCATAGGCTATCATGGTAGCATAATAGGTTCCATTACCGACAAAAGTATGTGTAATGGGTTGGTTTACGCTGTTCGTGGTGACAGAAGAACTATCATCAGAAAAGGTGGTCACAAAGTAAGAGAGGGGCATACCATTACCCACACTCATTGAGGCATTATTGAAAACCACGGGGAAAGGGGAACAACCTATGCCATCGAGCGTTGAAATAATCGGAAAGGGAACGTTTAAGACGCGAACAGGGTGCATTACCTGTGCCGTACAACCAACGCTGTTGGTCACCGTTAGGGTGATGTTGTAAAGCCCTTGGGTGGTATAAACATAGGCAGGATTAGGTCCGCTAGTCACGGTCTGCCCATTACCCATGGCATAAACCCAGTTGGTAAGCGGATGAGCATTCCATGTGGCACTTGCGTCAAAGAGTAACAAGCTGTCATTTCTACATACGGAATCATTGGACATGGTAAATTGAGCCGATAATTGAGAAATATTGATGGTTTTTGTAATGCTATCACTACAACCGGTAGTATAATTATGAATGACTTGCTCCACCGTATAAGAACCATACGTGGCAAAACTATGGGCGGTATTTCCATTATTCACGCCATCTAACACCGCGTTTCCGATGTTGGTATTCGGGGTTCCGTCACCCCATTCCCACGTCATGTAAACGTTATCAGGCAACTCGCCGTGAATGGCGTTGTCCGTGAAGTTGATATTTACGGGAAAGTTAGCTGGGTTACATATCAATTGAGAGGACGGTGTAAATTTAGCGATCGGGGCAAGCACATAAACGGCCGAATCAATGGTTATGGAATCTTTACACCCCCTAAAGTCAACGATTAGTTGAACCGAAATATATCCGGTATCTTGGGTAAATTGGTGAACTGGATTTTCCTGTGTAGAGGTGCCATCTTGGAAATCCCATAAATACGTTACTTCGTTGGGTTGATGCGGAGCGGAAATAATGGTACCATTGGTAAAATTTACATCCTCCTTGGCACAGGTAATCAAAGGACTTACTGTAAAATCAACCAAATCGATATCACCAACCGTAATGTAATCGTTAATAAACATGGTATCGATGCAACCGGACTGCGAGGTAACAACCAAGGTAACATCGTACAATCCAAGAACATAGGTTTGAGGCGGAGGATTTTGACCGTTAAAGGTCTGACCGTTGCCAAAATTCCATTGCCATGAAACGATTGGATTGGCGGGATTTGGAGTGGATGAAGTATCCGTAAACTGGACGGTATGAGGGGTACACCCACCCGTTTCATCGGCCATATACCCTGCTTCAATATTTACAATATTGATATAGTTATTTTGTGTGGTTGTCCCGGTACAACCTGCTGCTGTTGCCACAGATAAGGACACATTGTACTGTCCGCTAGCATTATAGATTTGAGTAGGAGGATTTGTCCCGGTGAAGGTTTGTCCGTTTCCAAAATTCCAAGTGTAGGTTCCGGGAACCCCCGTAGTGTTGTTAAACGTTACGGAAGAGGGTGCACAATTGGTAAGCGGATTGGCAGTAAAGGATGGGGTAACGTTGTTTTGAATGGTTATTTGCTGCTGAGTATTTGCACTGCATCCAGATCCTGTATTTTGAGCGCCTAAACTAACGGTGTACGTACCTGGGGCGTTAAAGGTAAAACTTGGATTCTGTTGGGTGCTTGATCCCTGGCCTCCAAAACTCCAATTCCACGCATTTGCTCCAGCGGTTGAATTATCTTGAAACGAAATCGGCGTTCCAACGCACCCTATTGCTGGCGCGGTTATTCCCGCTTGAAAATTACTCACAACGATGGAGTCGGTATACGAGGCTACGCAACCATTGGAAATGTTGGTAACCGTTAATTGAACCGCATAGGTGCCGGCTGCATTATAGGTAACGTTGGCTGGCGTTTGGATGTTAGCGTTTTGTCCATTACCAAAATTCCAAGCGTAGGTATAATTGAAACCACTCGATGACGTATTATTAAACCCAACCGTTAGAGGCACAGTACAACCTAAACCGGTGAGGGTAAAAGCCACGTTAGGTGCAGGCAAAACAGTAATATAATTGGGTTTAACCTCTGAATCCACCCCACCGCTAGCATTGGTTACTACCAACGTAATGGTATAGGTACCTGCGTTGGTAAAAATGTGTGAAGGGTTTTGAGTCGTTACGGTAACCCCGTCACCAAAATTCCAAGAATATTGGGTAATTGCTGGTCCCCCATTCGCCGTTGATGTAGACGTAAAATTAACCGGTACGCCAGCACATACACTAAGAGGTGCAGCCGTAAAGTTTGCTGTTGGAGATTGGGCGTTAGCCGTAAAATACGCTAAGGAAAAAAGAAGAATTGGTAGTAGTTTTTTCATGCGACGCACAGTTGACACCAAAAATAGGCAAAAAGTTGCTTTAGATGGGTGGTAGGAATGCATAATTAAAGGTAAAATATAGCTTTTATGTTAATGAACTAAGTTAACGGATCCGATCAACGCATCGCTACTTCCTCCATCAGAGGATTTAAACGATAATCGGTAGGTATAAACGCCTACTTGGCATGGAAGAATACCACCGAAGGTTCCGTCCCACCCTTGACCTTGATCGTAGGAAAAAAAGACTACTTCTCCCCAGCGATTAAAAATGGTAAATTCATAATCAACAGGAGTAAACCCGGGTGAAAAAACAGGAATAAAAACATCATTATGTTCCTCGCCATCAGGCGTAAAGGTATTCGGAATATACACGGAAAGCGTATTATTAATGGTAATGTACAGGGTGCTAGAATCGATACACCCCAAATCGTTTGTTACGTAGAGGGTTATGGGATATGACCCTTCTTGATAGGGTAATTGATAGGTAAACGAAGGCTCATTGCTAGAAAATACATTTCCCAATACGTTCCATGCGTAAGCATGGTTAGGATGAACCTCGTTCGCTATATTGATGTTCGGATCGCTCAATTCTACTTGGATTGGGACCACGCTAAAATTAGGAGGATACAATGGCTCGATTTGTATTGACGCTTGGTCGGGCACTGAAATACAACCAACGCTATCAATTCCGTAAACGGAATAGGTAGTAGCGACAGATGGGCAAACGCTATTTTGTGGCCCAAATTCTAATGCATTAGCCCACACATTCGCTTGAGCACCCAAGGCATAAAGCGAGACACATTCATTTGCACAAATCACAGTATCTAAGGCACTTATTATCGGTATTGGATTCACTGTCAAATCCAAGTTAACCAAAGAATCACATCCGTACTGGTTTTGACCATTCCAAGTGTAGTTCCCTGAAGTGGTAAGCATCTGTCCATGGAATAGCAAAAACGTATCAGAACAAATCGACGCATTAATCAACGTAGTATCGGGGAAATAATAAGATACAGACAAGCTATCTACCGAAACACACCCAAGGGCATCTACGGTTGTTAAGCTGAAAATGCCCGGACTTGAGAGCCAAACCATATTGCCTATTTCACCCGTTGACCATTGATAGCTCTGATAGTTGTTGGGGCCGACTACCAGCGTAGAATCCCCAAGGCAGTGGCTAATATCCGGCCCCACCGATAAGGTGTCGGGTTGAACACCTACGTAAATGGAATCGCGCGTGATACCACAACCACTGGGAACTTCTAACCAATAAATACCCGGTAGACCAACGGTAATCGTCGGTGTAATCGCCCCATTACTCCAAGTATAAGATGCAAACAGAGTATCCGGTTGTATGGTAACCGTTGAATTTAAACAAAGGGTGGTGTCTGGACCGAGGGTCATCGTAACAGGATTTCCGGGCGTAACGTAATTAGGTACAAGCATGCCGTTGGCTCCAGATTGAGCCCCATGAGGGGTGCCCGCACAAGCAGGGCCTGTATGAAGCACAGAGCCAGACACCCCTCCATTCAACATGGGATTTATATTAGGAGGAATGGCTGATTGCTGAAAAACAATAGCACCTCCGCCCCCACCCCCGCCTGGACCGTGGCATGCAGAGGACCATAGGGTACTAAAAATATTTCCTCCATTACCTCCTTTCACATCTACCCCGAGTGGCGATATTACACTTGACGTCAATAAATATACGCATCCCCCTGCTCCGCCTCCTCCAGCACCCTCAGAATCTGTGTTTCCAATTACATTATCCCCTGAAGCGATGACTTGAAAATTATTTCCGTTTATGGTGGGTGAAATAAGAAAAACGATTCCCCCTCCTCTAGAACCATTCGTACAGGTAAGACCATTGTCTCGGTATCCCCCGCCTCCACCTCCGCCCAAGAAGGCCCTGTAACTCGAATAATTCAAAGGATAGCCTCCCATACCGAATGAGGCGTTCAGGGTACACCAACCATAAAATTCATTACCTCCCCTTCCCCCGGCACCCCCATTGGATCCCCCTCCCGCTCCGGGATTACCTGAATTGGATCCCCCTCCGCCATTAGCTAACGGAGCACGATTCCCATCCAAATTTAAGGGAGCAGCAACAATACCCTCTCCTTTTTTTCCAGAGACGTTTCCTGAATTAGCATAATTCATATCCCCACAGGCAAAAAATCCTGTAGTCCATGCCCCCCCATTGAATCCCTGCCCTTGAACCGAAAGATTCGCATTAAACGTAATACTCGAAGAGGCTTCTATGGCAACAACCCCTCCCGTAGATCCATTCCATACCTGACCAGTCAGTAGGGAAGTGATGGTGGCTTGACTGTATACAGGAACCCGTATAAGCTGAACGAATCCATTAACTGAGAAGGTTTTACATAAATTTTGGGTGAAGGTTATCGCATTCCCGTTAATGGAAGAAATATTGGTAAATTCAAAGTTACCTGCGTCACCATACGATTGTACTTGGCCAAACGAAGCATTATTACCTGCGGAAATGGTTGCCCCTTTCATTTGAATAAGCAGCACCCTGTCTCCAATACTGAACCCTTGTGCTGAGGTGACGTTGACGCCATTTTGATAAATTGAAGTTACGGCAACGTACGCATTTACTACACCTCCTATGGATTGAGCATATGCCGTCGGCAGTGCAAGGCTAAAACAGAAAAATAATATTCGGACAAAATCTTTCATTACAAGAAAACACGCTATAAAAGTAGCCTAAAGATGCGAATTGCCGTTTAACGGTTGCCTGAATTACTTCAAAATAGCACTAAACCACTTTTTATGCACTGAGGGGTCCACCGATCTTCGGCTGCAAACGGATTGAAATTGATCTAGCAAAATCCCAGTAATTCCGAAATATTTCGCTTCTGGATGCGCAAAATACCAACCCGAAACCGAAGAAGCTGGCTCCATTGCTAAACTTTCGGTTAGCGTAACCCCTAAATCCTCTGTGGCATTCAATAGTTGAAAAATACCCCATTTCTCATAATGGTCAGGGCACGCAGGATACCCCGGCGCAGGACGAATTCCTCGGTATTTTTCAGCAATTAAATCTTCGTTGGATAAGACCTGACTTTCATAGCCCCAATGGTCTTGACGAACACGTTCGTGCAACCATTCGGCCAATGCTTCGGCGATTCGATCGGCGACCGCTTTAAGTAGAATGCTCTGGTAATCGTCATTCGCGAATTCAAATTCATTACAAACCGTTGAAACATCTCCAGCGGTTACAACAAAACAGCCTAGATAATCCTTAACTCCTGAACTCAACGGGGCAATAAAATCGCTCAAACAAAGATTAGGCTGTCCTTCAACTTTTTCCGTCTGTTGGCGTAAGCCGATTTGTCGATGTAAGGTATTATGACCTTGGGTTTCATATATTAGGATGTCATCCCCTTCGGACTGCGCTGGAAATATACCATAAACATACCTTGGGGTGAACCAACCTTTTTCTTGGCCTTCCCGCAGGCATGCTTTAGCGTCTTGTAACAGTTTACTTGCCTCGACTCCAACTACCTTATCCGTTAAAATTTCAGGAAACTTACCATGTAAGTCCCAACTGCGAAAGAAAGGTGACCAATCGATGTAGGGAATTATCTCATCCAAATGGGCAATTTTTCCACTGAATACACCGAGCTTTTTGGGAGTAGTAATGGTTTGTTCATTAAACTCCAATTTCAACGAATTTTCCCGTGCTGCTTCGAGTGGAATGAGGCGCTTAGACGCCGCATGCTGCGCGTAATGTTGACGAACCTTTGCGTAATCTTCACGAACATCTTCTTGGAAAAGCAACTGATCATTGCCCAACAATTTTTCCGCAACCGTAACTGCTCTAGAGGCATCAGGTACATAAATAACTGAGCCCGAGTAGTTAGGGGAAACTTTAACGGCGGTATGCACTTTCGAGGTGGTGGCTCCTCCAATAAGCAAAGGAATCTTAAGCTTCCGTTCCTCCATAGCTGAAGCCACTTTTACCATTTCATCCAAAGAGGGGGTAATTAAACCGCTCAACCCAATAATATCACACCCTTCGTCGATGGCTCGTTGAACGATTTCATTGCCAGGAACCATCACTCCTAAATCGATAATTTCGTAATTATTGCAGGCAAGTACCACCCCAACGATGTTTTTGCCAATGTCGTGCACATCGCCTTTGACCGTAGCCATGAGAATTTTTCCCGCTTTTTGAATTTCACCTTGGCTATCTGCCTCGATGTAAGGCTGAAGGAAAGCAACGGCTTTTTTCATGACCCTTGCCGATTTTACTACTTGAGGTAAAAACATTTTTCCTTCGCCAAATAAATCTCCCACGACGTTCATTCCTGACATTAAGGGTCCCTCGATGATTTGAAGCGGTTTATCGTACAAGGGTAAGCACGCAGCGATGTCTTCTTCGATGTACTTATCAATCCCTTTAACCAACGAATGTTCAATGCGTTTCACCAACTCGAAACTCCTCCAAAGTTC
>JBJTWF010000011.1:0-3895 GCA_046081565.1 Flavobacteriales bacterium
CGTGTATGGGGGCAGGCGCCTTAACCCTTGTCGCGAAAAACAACCAAGTCGTTTCCACCATTGAAATGCACGTAAATTTTTTACAGTCTGCGAAGCTTGGGGAAGGATTGGTAGCAACTTCGAAAATCATTCGACAAGGAAAAAAGGTTATCTTTATGCAGGCAGAAATAAAAAATGAATCCAACATTACTATAGCAGTAGCAAACGGCACCTTTTACCCTTTTGCCGCTGAAAAGGCAGGATATAAACCATAGCTTATGTTAATAACCATCTTACTTTTACTTTTTACCGTTGTTGTTTTACCGATAATCACGTTTTATTTTGGATATATCGATCCCAGTGTAAAAGAACTTATGTTCGATATTCTGTTTAACCAGATGACCTATGTGGTTGGGGGCGTAATTGCTTATTGTTTTGTGGTCGGTGAACTTACGAAAAACAATTCTCAAGTTGATAAGCTGTGGAGCATCGTACCCATCTATTATGTTTGGCATATGACGATAGCAGGAGGGGCCTCAGATCGTATGGTACTTATGGCTTTTTTAGCAACCCTCTGGGGAATCCGACTTACCTATAATTTTGCGAGAAGAGGTGCCTACACATGGAAGTTTTGGGAAGGTGAAGAGGATTACCGTTGGGAAGTACTGAGAAACCGGCCCGGATTTAACAAACCCTTGGTATGGATGATCTTTAACTTGTTTTTCATCTGTGCATACCAAAACGTGTTAATCTTTCTCTTCACTACCCCCATTTTAACCGCTTTGGGAGATGCTCCGTTGATGTGGGCTGATTACCTATTAGCCATATTATTCGTAGGAGCGGTAACGGTTGAATACCTTGCTGATCAACAGCAATGGGAATTTCAATCCGAAAAACATCGCAGAAAGGCCAACGGTGAGCCCCTGGGTGAGTATGAGCATGGATTTATCCGTACCGGGTTATGGGGAATCGTTCGCCACCCTAATTATGCCATGGAACAGTTTATCTGGGTTATCTTTTATTTATTTTCTGTTGTGGCTACTGGCCAATGGCTGAACTGGTCTATTGCAGGTTGCTTGCTCTTAATTATTCTCTTTAAAGGAAGTTCGGATTTTTCAGAGGACATTTCCGCTCAGAAGTACCCTGAATATAAAGACTATCAAAAAAAGGTTCCTCGCTTTATCCCTTTTACGAAGTTTTAAAAGAGATCAACTTCGCACGAATGGTTTCCAATTTTTGAAGAATCGATTCTGTGCTTGAGGATTCTTCGGACTGACTTTTTCTGGATTTAAGCTTTTGTTTGGCTCCATCCAACGTATACCCTTGAACTTTTACAAGGAGATAAATAGCATGTAGCTTTTTGATTTCCTCTTGGGAATAAAGTCTGTTTCCTTTTGGATTTTTCTTTTTAACCTCCAACTTAAATTCTTTTTCCCAAAAGCGAAGCAAAGAGGCATTAACAGAAAACAACCTTGCTACCTCGCCGATAGGATAATAAAGCTTCGAAAGGGAATTCAAATCGATGGGGGACATATTTCCAGGTATGATACCAAAATTAATTATAATTTCGCGTTTCGTCGATGTCCATAAGAAGAGAGGAGGAAATATTTATCTTTTTTCTTTTGCTTCGATTGAAAAAAATAAAATTTAGCTTTCCATTGATGGTATTCGATCGAAAAACATGGTTATTTATTTTTTTAGCAGGACTTTTTGTGACCAACGTGGTTACCGCAGAACTGATTTCAAATAAACTGATTAGCATTCCTATTTCGTTTACTTTTTGGGGGTATTCTCTTGGCCCGTTTCGCACGATAATGGGAATTTTACCTTGGCCTGTCGTTTTTTTACTGACCGATCTATTAAACGAATTCTACGGTCATAAAGCCGTTCGAAGGCTTTCATGGATTACCGCAGGACTCATTTTGTATTGTTTTTTCCTCGTTGGCATTGCCTTGAAAATTCCTTCGGTTACCATACCGGGCGCTACGTTAGCAGACGATCGATCCTTTCATCTAGTCTTTGGGCAAGCCCAAATGGTCATCGTTGGAAGCGTAGCAGCCTTTCTATTGTCCCAGTTATTAGACGCGCTTTTATTCAAATGGATCAAGGAGAAAACGGGAAAGCGATTTATTTGGTTGCGAAGTACCGGAAGTACCGTGGTTTCTCAATGCATTGATTCCTATGTCGTTCTGTTTATTGGTTTTGTTTTACCCGGGAACCTAGAATTTTCTGATTTTCTTAAAATTGCTCCAACAAATTATGGGTTAAAATTGTTAATTGGAATTAGTTTAACTCCGTTAATTTATGTTGGACATTATGCCGTTCGAAAATACCTTAAAGATTCGCAAGGTTAGCTTATCGTTTGTTGTCCTCGTTATCCTTGGCGCGTGCTCTTTTTCTCAAACCAAAAAAAATAACCAAATGGAAAATTCAACGAACGAATCGTTAAAACCGTATGGAAAAAAAATGCTGCCCAAAAACGTATGTTACGTGATTGAAGAGGGAGGCACTGAACGTCCCTTTACCGGAAAATATGTGTATCATAAAGAGAAAGGGACTTATAATTGCATTGGTTGTGATGCTCCGCTTTTTTCAAGTGAAACGAAATACGAATCGGGCTCGGGTTGGCCAAGTTTTTATGATGTCATTCAAGCCGGTTCGGTAAAAGAAGTAAAAGATTTTTCTCACGGTATGGAACGCACTGAAATTCGTTGTTCCTCATGTAATGCTCATTTAGGCCATGTGTTTGAAGACGGTCCAAATCCTACCGGATTGCGTTATTGCATCAATTCTGTAGCCTTGGATTTTACGGCGGGTGAAACCACGAAAAACGGTTTAGAAGAAGCGACCTTCGGCGCTGGTTGCTTTTGGTGCGTTGAAACCTGCTTCAAAGAACTCAAGGGTGTAGTAGAAGTCTATCCCGGATACGCTGGAGGCAAAGTGGCCAATCCAACATATGAGCAGGTTTGCTCCGGTTCAACGGGTCATGCCGAAGTAGCTCGAATCGTTTACGATCCCCAAGTCATTAGCTTTGATGATTTGCTTGAATTGTTTTGGTGGATTCATGACCCCACCCAATTAAATCGTCAAGGCAATGACGTAGGTACCCAATACCGAAGCGTAATTTTTTATCATAGCGAAAGTCAAAAAGAAAAGGCGCAATCGAATATAAACCGATTGACAAAAGAAAAAGTTTGGAACAGTCCCATTGTTACGGAATTGACCGCGGTTAATAATTTTTATCGCGCAGAAGCCTATCACCATGATTACTTTGCGAATAATCCCGATAACCAATATTGTCAATACGTCGTCAAACCTAAAATTGAAAAGTTTAGAAAAGCATTTAAAGATAAAAGGAAAGAACTTCCTTAACGTAGAAGATTCACGTGGCCTACTTCCATGATTTTCTCATCGTTATTAATAGTCTTGAAGACAATTTTCCAAGAGTAAACACCGTCCGGTGCTTTATGTCCTGACTTTCCTGTGGCGCCGTCCCATCCAAATTTTACATTACGCGATTCAAAGACCAATTCTCCCCATCGGTTGAAGACATAGAACTCATATTGATACGGATCATAACCCGAGAAAAATATGGGTTTGAACGTTTGGTTGAACTGGTCTTCATCGGGAGTGAAGGTATTGGGAACCCAATACACCACATCTTCACCGGTACAGTCTTCCAAAACCTCTACCAAAAGGGTATCCTGAGCGCTACATCCAGCGGAATTCGTTCCGGTTACAATGAGTTCCTGGGTTCCAGGTCCGGGCATGTAAGACATTCCGTTGGCAGTAGGTACATTCCAAAGGTAGGTGTTAGCACCAGTAGCATTGAGTTGCACGGCATTTCCGAAACATATTACTTTATCGGGACCTGCATCCACAGGCGGGCTTTGAGAAATCGTGATTAAAAACTGAT
>JBJTWF010000012.1:0-7094 GCA_046081565.1 Flavobacteriales bacterium
CGCGTTGTTTTTGTCCTCCCGAGAGTTGAACTCCTCGGTCGCCAACTTGGGTGGCTAACCCGTCTGGAAATTGAGTGATAAATTCCCAGGCATTCGCTGCCTTAGCGGCTTCGATAATTTCGTCCTCGGTCGCTTCGGGCCTGCCAAATTTGATGTTTTCCAAAATGGTGTCTGCAAACAACATGACCTCTTGAGGAACAATGGCGATATGTTTTCTGAGGTGCTCAATGGCAATCTCCTTGGTAGGGGTGTCTCGGTGTAAAATCTCCCCTTCCACAGGTTCATAATACCCTAGCATTAAACTGGCTATGGTCGATTTACCCGATCCACTTGATCCGACAAGGGCCAAGGTACTGTTTTCTTTTACCTCAAAAGAAATGTTCTCGAGTACCGCCATTTCCTTGCGTTGAGGATAATGAAAGGACACCTTGCTGAAACGTATATTGCCGTCAATCGTAGGCGTTTGGGTTCCCGAACGCAATTCATGCTCGGTAGGCGTTGATATAAGTTCCAAAAGATGTTCTACGGAACCCATAGCTTTCTGAAGGCTTGCATAAAGTTCCGGCAAGGAACCAATGCTTGCCCCCATCATAATCGTGAATAAAATAAATTGGTAGAAACCTTCCTTTGCAAGGCTAGGTGAGGGGCCCTGCGTCATGAGCATGCCCTGCCAAATGATAAAAACAATGGCACCAAACAAACAAAAAATGATAAAGGAAACAAAGACACCGCGCCAAACCCCACTTTTCACTTGTAAATCGCGCATTTTCTGCGTATTTTCTTTATATCGGTTTAGGTTAAAGTTTTCGTTTGTAAAGGCTTTTACATTGGCAATGCCCATTAATGCTTCTTCAATGATGCTATTTGAAACGGCCGTAAAATCTTGTGCCTCCTTGCTCAGTTTTCGGATAAACCGTCCGAAGAAAACAGCAATTATCGCCATAATTGGAACGGTAACTAACATAATCAAACACAATTTCCAAGAGATGAAAAAGAGAAAAATGATCCCGCCGAAAACCACAACAATTTGCCTGAAAAATTCGGCGACGGTAGTGCGTAAGGTTTCTTGTATTTGGGAAATATCACTGGCCATGCGGCTCGTTAGTTCCCCTACCTTGTTCTGGTTGAAAAAATCCATCGGCATATAAACCAAGCGGCCAAACGCATCGTTTCTTAGGTCGCGTAATGCATTCTCAGTGACGTTATTGAACAAGACAACCCGCAAAAAGGAAAAAATGGCCTGGGTTCCAAAAAGCGCAAAAAGGGCAATGGCTATAGCATTAACTGTGCTCGTTGCTAGTAATACGGCGATAGAATCCATCGTTCCGCCTTGGGTATCCGCGCCAAGAAGACCTCCCATGAGGTAAGGAAATAGCAGTCCGGCCAATGTCGAAAAAAGCAAACAGAGCCAACCTATTCCATAGGAAAGGGCATAGGGTCTTAAATATCCTAATAAAAAACGCCACTTTTTTACGGATGAAAGCGTAGTTGTCGAATCGTGCTTATCTTGTTTTCTTCGGCTCATGTCCTGTTGTGAATGCAAAAATACGCTACTTTCACGGAGTATGCTTGAATTTCATTTTTTTTGTCAAAAGAATTTGTATACCGTAAAAAATAGCTATATTTGCACTCCGATTTTTTTTCGGATTAAGACAAGTAGCTATGAAAAGAACCTTTCAACCCTCGCAAAGAAAACGAAGAAACAAACATGGTTTCCGAAGCCGTATGGCGACTAAAAACGGACGTCGTGTCTTAGCTGCCCGAAGAAGAAAAGGTAGAAAGAAATTAACGGTTTCTGATGAACCGCTTCACAAAAGATAATTAAACGCACTACGAATCCTGACCGCAGCGTCAGGATTTTTTTTGTCAATTACCGTGGAAACGATTCGTATTCTTATCTTAATCGGTTTTTTCAGCATCGCTAGGACCCTTTGGGCTCAATCGGTGGAATTCCCATCCAAATCAAGCACTTCCCCAACGAAAAAGGATACTACCTCGTCGGGAAATGCCAATCGGTTTACCCTAAATGCTTATGGTGATTTGTACTTGGGGTTTGCTACAGGGTTGCCAAACAAAAAACCGGGATTTCTATACAATCATAAGATTAATAACCAAGTACGTACCAACCTCTTATTGATACAAGGAACCTATGAAGCCGAACGATTTCATGCCAAAGTCGGTCTTATGACGGGCGATTATGTACGGTTTAATTTGAAAGAAGAACCCCTTTGGGCAAAGCCATGGTATGAAGCATACGTGGGACTATTACCTTCTGTTAAATCGAAGTTGTGGCTCGATGCCGGGATTTTTTCTTCTTACATCGGTTTTGAAAATCCCATCACAACCGAAAATACGATGCTTACCCGGAGCATTGTTGCAGACAACACCCCGTACTATTTCTCGGGTATACGCGGACATTATCGGTCTAAAGGGGATCGTTACGAGGTTTTAGGATTTGTCCTCAATGGATGGCAACGGATCGCTTGGAATAAAGAACAGGCCAAGCCATCGTATGGATTAAGTGTTAAACGCATGTTCACCCCAAAAGCATCGTTGAGCTACGGTGTGTTTTACGGAACCGTTTACCCCGATTCACTGAAGATAAATCGCCTTTATCAGCAGGTTATAGGATCCGTAGTAGAAGAAACCTGGACGTATTTTGCGTCGGTGGATGTCGGTATAGAAAAAGGGTACCTTTGGGGAGCTGCACAAATCACAGCTCAATGGCGATTTCATGATGCATGGGCGTTTTCACAACGGATCGAAACCTTCGTTGATCCTCACAACCGATGTGTTAACGTTGGCGCTACAACCCCTTCGCAATTCGGAGCGGTTGCCCTGTGCTTAGAACATAAAATGAGAGATGCGCTCAGCCTGCGTTTGGAACCTAAGTGCATTTTTGCGACGGAGCCCATCATAAAGGGTAAAACGTGGGAAATTCAAACCCATGCAAGCTTAGCTTTTCGCTTGTAGCAATGCTCCTACATAAAAACAGGGGTCAAGCATAAAACAATGCTTGGAGAAGTATTATTTATTCGTCGATCGAAAAGGGCTCAATACAAGGATCACATTCGTATTCAAGCACCTGGCCTAAGCAATAGGCTGTATTTTCAATAACAACATGAACATATGCCAAATCGACCGCTTCGGATACTTCTTCACCGTTATGATCAATTCCATTGATAACTACAATGAAATAACCATCCTCAGTGGCTTGTACTTCCACACTTTCAATAACCACACCTCGAGGTTCCTCCTCCTCGCAGCATGCACACCATAAAATTACCGCGGCTTCTTCGGAGAGGTATGCTTGTGCTGTATTGGCTTGCTCTTCCGTTAAATAAATTAATTGGTCGGCTTGTGCAGTTGAAATACAAAACATCAAGGCCAAGGATAAAAACAAGGTTTTCATAGTTTATGTTTGGTTTGGGCTAAAAGTACGATTAAAAAGCCTTTGTTTTACGCAGTGAAGGATTTATATGACAGAAATTCTCTTCGGTAAAGAAATCTTGATTGGAATGTGTACTTGGCATGCAACCAATTAAAAAAAGGTGGTTATACTTGCAAAAACTATCCCTATGAACCCTTTTCTTTTTATCAGCTTTTTCCTCTTCGTTTTCACCCTTAAGTCACAGTCCAGCGATTGGCAACAATTTGTTGATTATCAAATTAACGTAGGGGTAGATCACCAAAAAAACACAGCAAGCGGTCAGGAAAAGGTTGTTTATTCCAACCATTCACACGATACCATTAGGACTTTGTATTTTCATTTGTATTGGAATGCCATGAAAAAAGGGAGCCACTCCTTTGAACGAATGGCAGAAATGGGAAGTACATACACCGACCTAACCCAAGAGGATTATGGACAGATCGATATTACGTCGGTGCGTGTAAACGATATGCCATTGGTCATGGACGTTTACGAATCCATAGGTAAGGTTGTGCTGAAAGATCCTTTGCTTCCTGGGAAGGATGTGGTAATAGATCTTCAATTTACTTTAAAAATTCCATCTTGTATTAATAGGTCAGGGAAAAATAACCGATCAGGAACGGATTTTACGTTCACTCAATGGTATCCTAAATTGTGTCGTTACGATAAACAAGGTTGGCATACCGACCCTTACTTTGGGCGAGAATTTGCGGGCACTTTCGGCCGATTTAATGTCAAAATACAATGCGATCCATCGTTTACGGTGGCGGGTACAGGGGTTTTATTGAATAAAAAGTACCTAGCAAAGGGTTGGGAAGATGGATCCAAAGGATCGAAATCGAATCCAACGGTTTGGGAATTCACGGCAGAAAAGGTGCATGATTTTGCTTTTGCAATGGACCGCGAATGGAAACACGAACAAAAAAGGATTGATAACATTGATTTTCATTTTTTCTATCCAGAAAAAAACATGGACAGTTGGAGAAACCTCATCGATAATTGGCATAAGTCTTACGCCATTTGTAAAGACCACTTTGGTACTTATCCTTGGCCACAATTTTCGTTCATACAGGCAGGAGAAGGGTATATGGAATATCCAATGTGTACCATGCTGGAGGGTACCAGTGATTTCTACAGCACGGCCTGTCATGAATTTATGCACAGTTATTTTTACGGATTTTATGGTACGGACGAAAACTTACACCATTGGATGGATGAGGGGTTAACGACGTATGCGGAAGCTAGAATCAGTAAAATTAATGGGGAAGTATTGGAGGGAAATGAAGGGAATTCGGATTACCGCCTTTACGGTGCTTTTGGTGCTAACGAACCCATGGCGACGGCAGCGAATCATTTTGAGGTGGATTTTGATTATTGGAATTCTGCCTATTTCAAGGCAAGGGTTTTTGTAGAATTGATACAGTATATGATTGGTGACGAAACGATTCGAAAAGGATTTGGCAGGTATTATAACCTGTGGAAGTTTAAACACCCGGAACCCAATGATTTTGTAAAAGTCATGGAGGATGTTTCCGATATGGAATTGACATGGTTTCAGAATTATTGGATAAATACCACTCAAACCATTAATGTGGGAATTGATACGGTTCAAAAGGCAAACCAGGGAATGTCCTTTAGGATAATCCGTTCCGGGATCCCAATGCCATTAGATGTTCAAGTAACGTTTAAGGATGGGGGCACCCAACGCTTTCATATCCCCTTGGACCTTACCAACAACGTGAAGAAAGAATTTAAAACGCCACCGACCATCCTTCAACCGTGGTCTTGTGCAGCCCCTACCTTTACGGTTACGTTGCCCAATAGAAAGATCAGTGAAGTGGTACGAATTGAAATTGATCCAGACGGTTACCTTCCTGATGATAAAGAGGATAATGTGTATGAGCGTTAGTGCTCGTAGGGAATTACTTCTTAACTTTTTTGAAATACTTAGTCAGTAAATATTCCGTATCCTTTTTATTTTTGATGGCTACCCAAGCCTTAGTATTTCGTTCTCGCTTTTCCCATTTACCTTTAAAAAAGCGAAGGTAGGTGTCTTCGAAGGCTTCGTTTTCAAACCCTTTTTCTGTTAGTATGCTTTCGTTGGCATTGGGTTTTAATTCATATCCTTTCGGGGTCTGAAGGGATACTTTTTCCATGGGTTCCGGTTGCTGCGTCTGACCGCTAATAGGAATTTCCACCGGCTTAGGAGGGGTGGGGGTGTTTCCCTTTTTTGCTTTAGGAGGTTCTGGCGTACTTTCTTGGTTGATGTAGAAAAACACGATTCCCAACAAGAGAATTAAAAGAAAAAATCCTACGGTTACGGGCCGTACCCTGAATGGAATGGAGGAAGTTGATTCTTCTTGCGCTACCGCTGGTTCATCGTCTTCTTCGGTCTTTACCTCTTCGCCCATAATTTCCCTTAGCGGCGGACGAATGATGATCTCTTTTCGGGTAGAACTAAGCAATCCAATGTACTTTCGTTTGCTTCCTTCGAGAATATGGATGTTCTCACGTTCCAATCCCTCAACATAATACCCGTTGTTTTCAAAAACAGGTTCCACAAACGAATTGTTAATCACTACGGTGTAGGATTCCTGGAAATTCATTAATCGAACCTTAACTTTTTGTTTTTGATCGAATTGTATCACTTCTTCGTAATTCGAGAAGGTAGCCAAGATAGGCAATGCCGTATTCAGGAATAGGACCCTTTTAAAATCTGGAAAAGTGGGTTGGTTAAGGAAGGACGAGAAATCGTTGTGGGATTTACTAATAAAAAAACCATTTTTAACCAAGTATTGTTCTTCGCAAGGGTAGGGTTTTGCATTTACACCATCCAGTAATGCACTATAGTCCTCAAGGGTAGAATTTGGTTTTTCTATAAAAAAGTCGAGTAAATAATTGAGTGTTTCACACACATCTGCATCCAAGGAATGATTTGCGGGCGTAAATACGGATATCACTAGATACGATTGAATGCGATTCTGAACAAAGGTTGGATCAAAAACGCTAAAAACATTGTAATTGGTTAGGCGATCTATTCGATAGAATTTCTCTGTGGCAGAAATGCATATCCGTTTCATATCATCTCTTACCACCGCCATCACCTCAGGAATTTCACCTGAACTAATAATATTCGGTTGAAATTGATCGAAATTTCCCCAAACGATTAAGCCTATTTGTTTTCCTTCGAACATTGTACGAACTATCTCTATTTTATGACGGGTTAAACCGCATTAAACCTTAGGCTTTCGTTTCACTTGGTGGTTCTATGGTTTAGCCATGTTTTCGAACGGAAAGCGCTTGAAGCCATGAGGAATCACCAGCGAAAGTATTAAGCCAAGAATACAAATTAACAATATAATTTGCAAACCCCCCAATTTTGAACGAAGTAAATGTTGTTCTGAGGCATTAAACGTTGGTTTTTATCTGTTCCTTTAGGTAATTCTAGCCAGGTGCATTCCTACTAAAAAAAAGAGAAAAATAAAATGGATATCACGTTATATTCTTCAAGGCTTTTCGTAGAAAACGCATGGAAAATAACATCGTAATACAATTTGCACAGGCTGCCTATGAACATGGTCGAGCCAAAAAAATCTTCGATAACTTCTTTATGGGTAGTATAGTTAACGGAGTAATGACAATCCTTCTCTTGGTGGTCGATTTC
>JBJTWF010000013.1:0-4970 GCA_046081565.1 Flavobacteriales bacterium
ATGGTGCACCATGGCAATTTTCTCCTGCAGATCGAATGAAATGGACGGAAGAATAGTAAAAGGATGAGTTTGAATGTACCCACAATGGCAGAATGTGTATCCCGAGGCGAAACCCCTGAGGTGTTGTTTTGGGTAGGTTGCGCTGGTAGTTTTGATGATCGAGCAAAAAAAATAACTAAAGCCATCGCCAAGATCCTAACCCATTGTGATGTTTCGTTTGCCGTGTTAGGTACCGAAGAATCGTGTACTGGGGATCCAGCCCGCAGAGCAGGTAACGAATTTACCTTTCAAATGCAAGCCCAAATGAATATCCAAGTATTGAACGGGTATGAGGTAAAGCGAATCGTTACGGGCTGTCCGCATTGCTTTAACACTTTGAAAAACGAATATCCTGAACTGGGAGGTACTTATGAGGTCTTACACCACACTCAGTTAATTCAAGAATTGATAAACACGGGGAAGTTGAGGCTGAAAGGGGGAGAGGTTTTTAAAGGAAAGAAAATTACCTTTCATGACCCTTGTTACCTTGGAAGAGCGAACCAAGTATACGAAGCTCCGAGAGCGTTAATCGAAAAATTGGATGTTGAATTGGTTGAAATGAAGCGATGTAAAACGAATGGCTTGTGCTGTGGCGCTGGGGGGGCACAAATGTTCAAAGAGTCCGAAAAAGGGAACAAAGAAATTAACATTGAACGCACTGAAGATGTCATAGAATCCTCCGCGAATATCGTGGCAACCGGTTGCCCGTTTTGTAATACGATGATGACGGATGGGGTAAAGAATTTTAACAAAGAGGAAGCAATTCACGTTTTTGATGTGGCCGAACTGATTGCAAAGGCCGCCGACTTATAGCAACAGGAGAAATGGATCGTCGAACTTGGATATTTGTAGCCAACCGTTTACTAACAATGCAGGAGGTACATTTCATTACCGATGAAATGCATGCTTTTATGTCTCAATGGAAAGCGCATGGTAAACCGCTAGATGCAGAAGGTTTTTGCTTCTGTCAAGCCGCCATTGTCCTTGTCGCAAACGAAACAGAAGTGCAAGCCACGGGGTGCTCAATAGACAAAATCAACCATTGGGTTCGGGGAATTGGGGAATCCATATCCGTAGATTTTTTCGATCGATTTAACGTATTAATTCAAAATAAGGATGGGCAATGGGTAATTAATCGGTTCTCCGCAGAACGCGTGCACGAATCCATTGCTGCCCATATCACGCGTCATTCGGAATTGCAACGTCTGTTGACAGAACATGAAACATTATAAACGTAAGGCCATGAAGAAAGGAATGATTTATTTATACTTATTTGTTTTTAGTACCATATCGTATGCTCAATCGTACAAAACAGCTATTGGATTAAAAGGGGGCTATCCCGGCTATGGTTCCCTCAATGCTAAACATTTTATCAGTGCCACGAATGCGCTTGAGGCCAGTGTTGGTACTGGCAGGTTCGGACTCTGGTTACAAGGCTTATATGAATGGCAGCATGATTTACCGACTAAAGGATACGAATGGTATGTGGGGGTAGGGCCCAACATTGGAATTCAGTCTAGTGCCCTAAGCAATGGAAGCACCTTCTATTTTTCTGGTTCCGGCTTATTAGGCATCGAGTATACCTTTGATAAAATACCCTTGAACATTGCCTTGGATTCCGGGCCCGTCATTCAACTTCTTCCTGTATTTGGCTTTGGATGGGGAGGGGGATTAGCGGCAAGGTATACCCTTAAATAAAAGTTGTTAAACTTTCAATGGGATGTAAATTCCCAGTTGTTTTTTTGTATCTTAGGGTTAAAAGTGAAAGATGGAATATGCGTGGATTGTATCGGACAATGCTTGTCCGCAAAAGGTTGCCAAGTTAGTTAAAGAAGTAAAAATATCCCCCTTAATCGCCCAATTATTAGTGCGGCGTGGCATTGAGACATATGCCGAAGCTGAACGTTTTTTTCGGCCTAAATGGGAACATGTAAACGATCCTTTTTTGTTCAAAAACATGAAGGATGCCGTGCGAATATTACAAGCGGCAGTCAAAGAAAACAAACGAATATTGTTGTTTGGAGATTATGATGTGGATGGTACGTCTGCCGTTGCTATTTGCCATAATGTTTTGTCTAAACATACCCAAAACGTGGATTATTATATACCAGATCGCTATGAAGAGGGATATGGAATTAGCGAAAAAGGGATAACGTATGCGATAGCATCAAATGTTGATTTATTTATAAGTTTAGATTGTGGAATTCGGTCTTGTCATTGGATTGAACAATTGAAGGCCCACGGTATTGAGGTAATTGTATGTGACCACCATGAACCCGGAGAACATTTGCCAAATGCCTGCATTTTAGATCCCAAGGTAAGCGGGGAGACGTATCCTTTTGAGGGGCTCTCAGGGGCTGGTGTCGCTATGAAATTACTCGAAGCGCTTTACACAACGATGGATGGGGATAGAAATCATTTGTTAGCACAAATGGATTTATTGGCGTTAAGTATTGCGGCTGATATTGTTCCCGTTGTAAATGAAAACCGAGTGTATGCCTTTATGGGGCTTAATGAATTGAATCGAAAAACAAGACCTTCCTTCAAATGGATGCTAACCAAGGCCAATCGAAAGGGGAAAATAGTATTGAGTGACCTTGTCTTTACCCTTGCACCAAGAATTAACGCGGCAGGTAGAATAAGGACAGGAAGGACGGCCGTTGAATGCATGTTGGATGCTCCAGTAGAAGGGGTTGAAGCGTTAGTGGATGCTATAGAACAAGACAATACAGCACGGCGCTTACTAGACGCTTCCATTACCCAAGAAGCCTTAGAAGCCTTGCAGAAAGCACCAAAAGAGCGATCATCAAATGTCTTGTACTCCAAAGATTGGCATAAAGGAGTAGTAGGGATTGTCGCTTCAAGAATAATTGAATCCCATCCTTTACCGACTATTATATTAACCGAAGTGGATGGCGTATTAACGGGTTCCGCTCGCACCGTAGGTGATTTTAACTTGCATCAGGCCCTTGTGAAACTTGATGCCTATCTAATTCAATATGGGGGCCATCAGCATGCGGCAGGATTATCCTTGAAAAAAGATCGTTTTGAATCGTTTAAAAAGGCTTTCGATGATTTAGCCAAACAGTATTTTGAAAGCCACTCGAAAGAGCAACCGTTGAGGATAGAATCCAAAATTACATTTCAATCTTTATTTGGTACGGAACCCCCTCAAGGAATTCCCAAATTAATGCGCATCTTAGATTCATTTGAGCCCTTTGGGCCCGGAAACATGAAGCCCGTTTTTTTATCGGAAGAAGTTTATGCCTTAGAGTCAAAGATTTTAAAGGATTTGCATTTAAAGGTTAATGCAACACAGCCTAACGTTGGAATTACCATAAACGGTATTGGATTTAATTTGGGTGAAAAAGAGCCGTTGGTTACACCTGGAGTGGCTTTTGACCTAGCCTATACCCTCGAGATCAATGAGTTTAATTCCCAACGTAAACTTCAGTTGAACATCAAAGACATTCGAGAGCATAATGTAATAGTGTAACTTTTTCTTTTTCAGTAGCGTAAGAGGGTCCGCCTTTGGGCAACAACACTAAACCTTATGCTATGAAAGTTTTCATTTTTCTTTTAATTGGATTCTACTTCGGGCTGAATCAAATTTCAATTGCACAGCAAAATACCTTCTGGTTTAAATCTGAAAATCCGCAACTATTCCTTTCGGATCAATGGAAAGAAATCTCCCTTCAGTACAACCTAAGCCAGCCCGTTCAAGCGTTGCCTGCAAGTAGAAACGAATCCTTGAGGAAGGTTTATGAAATCAAGGCAAACAGTGAACTAAATGAGCTTTCAACGGTTTTTAAAGTTTTTGGAAATCAAATCCAAAGCCTAGTACGAGGACCTGAATATACGCCTCTGTTTGTCCCGAGCGATATGAATTTTCAACAAGGGATCTCGGATTATGCCCTATCATTAATTAATGCCCCGCAGGCGTGGGATTTATCGCAGGGAGATGATAGTGTAATTATAGCCATTAGTGATCAAAATTATGACGTTTCCCATCCGGATTTGGAGGGTAAGTATATTTACTACGATGCTACGAATAATACTTCAACGACGCATGGTACGGCGGTAGCAATTACGGCTGCCGGAAAAACAAACAACGGCTATGGATTGAGTTCCATAGGCTTTAATACAAGCCTAGCGCTCTATAAAATGAATTTTAATGAAATCTTGTCAGCAAGTTATGCCGGAGCCGATGTCATTAATATTAGTTGGACCAGTGGGTGCTTTTTTAGTCAAATTGAGCAAGATGTAATGACTGAAGTAGCTCAAAATGGTTCCTTTGTTGTGGCAGCAGCCGGAAATGGTAACACATGTGGCTTGCCTGATGCTCATGTTTACCCCGCTTCATACGAGCATGTTTTTTCCGTTACATCGGTAGGTCCTTCCGATAACCATGAGCAATGGATCGGTGATCCTAGTTCAACCCACAATCACAACGATTCGGTGGATTTAGCCGCACCTGGCTATGATGTTGCGGTTAGCCCAGCCCTCAACTGGTATTTGAATACAAGCGGAACCAGTTTTGCTGCGGCGTATGTTAGTGGAACCGTAGGGCTTATGCTCGCGGCGAATAAATGTCTTTCTAATGTTCAAATTGAGCAAATCCTTAAAGCTACTGCAGCACCATTAAATACGATAAATCCTTCCTATGTGGGTAAGTTAGGTGCTGGACGCTTGGATGCGTATCAAGCGGTGTTGGCGGCATCAACTACATGGAACCCAATTACGCCTTTGTTCCTAATCACAGATTCTTGCTTTGCGCACGATGCATCGTTAACCCTTCTTATTCAGGGGGCTCAAGCACCTTTCGTTGTCGATTGGGGAAACAATGTGAGTGGTGTATATAATCCAAACCTGAGCACAAATACCTACACCGTGCACATTGAAGGCACGCATGGGTGTAGATTGGATACTTC
>JBJTWF010000014.1:0-7615 GCA_046081565.1 Flavobacteriales bacterium
GATAGAAACCGAGAGGCGCTTATTTCTGATGTAATTTATTTTGAAGGGGAACGAGAAGGAATTCCTGTAGAGGTTTCAATGACCTACAATACCTCATACACTGAAAACATTCAAGCCTATGTAAATAACATCAACACCCATGAAGGGGGAACCCATCTTTCTGGCTTTCGACGTGGACTCACGAATACTCTTAAAAAATATGCTACCGATAGCGGAATGTTAGCCAAAGAGAAAATTGAAATCGATGGCGATGATTTTCGTGAAGGTCTTACAGCGGTAGTCTCAGTGAAGGTGGCAGAGCCTCAATTCGAAGGTCAAACCAAAACTAAATTAGGAAACCGTGAGGTTACCGCACCGGTTTCTCAGGCGGTTTCAGAGATGTTAAGCGCGTTTCTCGAAGAACACCCCAACGAAGCAAGACTAATTGTGGAAAAAGTAATACTTGCGGCCAGAGCTAGGCATGCGGCTCGGAAAGCAAGAGAGATGGTCCAACGTAAAAATGTACTTGCCGGAAGTGGTCTACCCGGAAAGTTAGCTGACTGCTCCGAAAAAGATCCTGCTGCCTGTGAGATTTATTTTGTCGAGGGTGATTCTGCAGGGGGTACAGCCAAACAAGGAAGAGACCGTCATTTTCAAGCCATTTTACCCCTACGAGGAAAAATCCTCAACGTGGAAAAGGCAATGCAGTATAAGATTTTTGAAAATGAAGAAATTAAAAATATTTACACCGCACTTGGTGTAAGAATTGGAACAGAAGATGATTCCAAAGCACTAAATTTAGAAAAACTTCGCTATCATAAAATCATCATCATGTGTGATGCCGATGTTGATGGCTCCCACATTGAAACCTTAATACTTACCTTCTTCTTCCGCTATATGAAAGAACTGATTGAACATGGTTACGTGTATATTGCAACGCCTCCATTATATCAAGTTAAAAAAGGAAACAAGTCAGAATATGCTTGGAATGAAGATATGCGCGATCGTTTAATTCAAGAATTAAAAGGTGGTGGTAGCGAATCTTCCGTAAACGTACAACGCTACAAAGGACTTGGTGAAATGAACGCTGAACAACTTTGGGAAACAACCATGAATCCTGAATCCAGAACCTTAAGACAAGTTACCATTGAAAATGCAGCGGAATGCGACCAGATCTTCTCAATGCTAATGGGAGACGACGTGCCGCCAAGAAGAGAGTTTATAGAGAAAAATGCCAAGTACGCGAAAATCGACGCTTAGCCTATGAAGATTAATGCGGGGCTATCCAATGAGGGCCCCGTACGATGCGGCATCCAATAATGCCTCAACCTCAGAGGGATCTGACATTTTGATTTTGATCATCCATCCAGTGCCATAAGGGTCCTTGTTTACCGATTCTGGATCTGACGCTAATCCGTCATTAAATTCAATGATTTCTCCGCTTACCGGCATGAATAAATCAGAAACGGTTTTGACTGCCTCCACAGAGCCAAATACAGCATCTTTATCAACGGTATCACCTACGCTTTCAATTTCCACGTATACGATATCACCGAGTTCGCTTTGAGCAAAATCCGTGATGCCAACGGTAGCCATTTCTCCCTCAACAAGAATCCATTCATGTTCTTTCGTGTACTTTAAATTTGCAGGTATATTCATGGGTGCTTTTATTACAAAAATAATATATTCAAAGGAACCAAACTACAACCTTTGAACTTTTGTACCTTTGCATCATGACGTCTGAACAAAATAAAGAACTCGAAAACCGCATTTCCAACATCCATTCCTACTTGAAAATTGCCGAGAAATCAGATCGACTAAAAGAAGAAGAATTAAAGACTCAAGACCCACAATTTTGGGATGATCCCAAAAAGGCAGAGTCGCAAATGAAAATAATTAGAGGATTAAAGTTTTGGGTAGAAGGCTTTAATCAGTTAAAGACTGGCTTTGATGATTTACAAGTATTAATCGAATTTCAAAAAGAAGGAGAAGCCTCACCACAAGAAATCGATGCACAATTTCAAAACGTGCTTTCAACCGTTGAAGAACTAGAACTTAAAAATATGCTTTCGGGTGAAGAGGATGCTTTGAGCGCTGTAATCCAAATTACAGCAGGTGCTGGGGGAACGGAAAGTTGCGATTGGGCTGCGATGCTCATGAGAATGTATTCCATGTGGGCTCAAAAACAGGGATATAAAATTTCCGAATTAAACCATCAAGAAGGGGATGTTGCCGGAATTAAAACGGTAAGCCTAGAGTTTGATGGTGAATTCGCCTTTGGCTACTTAAAAGGAGAAAATGGCGTTCATCGTCTCGTTCGTATTTCTCCATTCGATTCTAATGCTAAACGGCACACATCGTTTGTTTCTGTTTATGTATATCCTTTAGTCGATGATAACATAGAAATTCAAGTTAACCCCGCTGATATTTCATGGGAGACTTTCCGTTCCGGTGGAGCGGGTGGCCAAAACGTTAATAAAGTAGAGACAGCCGTCCGTCTACGGCATGCGCCATCAGGTATAATTATCGAAAATTCAGAGTCAAGATCACAGCTGGCAAATAAAGAAAAAGCAATGCAATTGTTACGATCCCAATTGTATGAACTTGAATTGCGAGAACGAATGGAGAAGCGAAGCGAAATAGAAGCAGGTAAAAAGAAAATCGAATGGGGATCACAAATTCGAAATTATGTCATGCACCCTTACAAGCTTGTTAAGGATGTACGGACAGGGGTAGAGACCTCCGATGTTGAAGGGGTGATGGATGGTGAACTAGATGCTTTCCTGAAAGCCTTTTTAATGCAATACGGCAATTAAAGAAAAGGGATAATCTTCTCTAGCCCAATCCCTCGAGAACCTTTTAATAAAATGGTTGTTCCCTCAATGGCTTCAAGCCTACCACTCTGAATAAGCGCATCGGTATGTTGATGTTTTTCAATAGATGATGGGATATTCCAAAATTCTTTACCAATGCAAACCAACGGTATTTTCAATCGCTCACACCATTGAATTATTTCATAATGGGCATTGTAAGATTCATCACCTAATTCAAGCATGTCTCCGAGAATAGCTAATGCTTTAACTGCATTCATCGATTCTAAGGAGGATAAGGCAGCTTTCATACTGGTTAAATTGGCATTATAACAATCAACAATGAGTGTGTTTTTAGCGGTAATTTTCCATTGAGATCGGTTATTAGTAGGGGTATAATCTTCTAATCCAGCCACCATCGCTTCATTGCTTACCCCAAAATAGTTGCCAATGCAAATGGCACATAAAAAGTTGTATAAATTATAGCTACCAATTAATTGACTTCTTACTTCAATTTGTTTTTCATCATTAATGCTAAAACCGAAATGTAAAAACGGTGTTGATGCAAGCATTTTGCCATTTACGGAACTAGATTTATGCATCGAATACGTTATGGTTTCAATAGGTGAAGGAATTGAAGCTGTTAAAACCTCATCGTCTTCATTAATGAAAATCTTACCATGGTTTCGATCCATAGCCCTATACATCGCAAGTTTTGTTTGTTTTACCCCTTCAAAGGATCCGAATCCTTCCAAATGGGCAAGACCAATATTGGTAATAACGCCATACGTTGGTTCCGCAATATTACAGAGCTCTTCAATATCTCCCGGTTTATTTGCTCCCATTTCAATTACGGCTATTTCATGATTAGGATTAAGCCGTAAAAGAGTAAGGGGGACCCCAATATGATTGTTGAGATTTCCCTCAGTGTACAATACGTTAAATTTCCGAGTTAACACAGCAACAATGAGTTCCTTTGTCGTTGTTTTACCATTACTTCCCGTAATACCAATAACTGGAATGCTAAATCGATTTCGGTGGTAGTTGGCTAATTTTTGTAAAAATAGTAGGGTATCTGAAACATAAAAAACCCTTTGTTTATCCGTTTTTTGCTTTTCAGAGGTTATGCAGTACGTTGCGCCTCGATCTAATGCCGCTTCAATAAAATCATTCCCATTAAAGGTTGATCCGACAATTGCGACATATAAAAAGCCTGGCTCAACGGTTCTGGAATCAATACTAAAGTGCTGATTGCAGCGATAAAAAAGTTCGAAATATTTTTCCATAAAAAAAGTCCCGCTAACGGGACTTACTTTTCAATTAACGTCTTTTTGGTTTCTTGTAATTAAGATTTTCCATGGAGCCTAAACGATCCATAGCACATCGGAACCCGATGGTACAGGAAGATTGATCTTGATTTAAAAATCTTCTATTTTGAATGACTAACCAGAACGCACGATCTTTCCAAGATCCTCCTTTGTAAACCTTTGACTCGTCAGAAATTAAGGTTACAGGGTTACCACTATTGTCTAAATTCACAGGATTATTATCCAAGTCGTAATTCTCATGGGTGCTTTGGTACATCACATTGTCGCCGTCACGAATCCCCTTATTAATTTCATCTTTGCGCGTGGAATTATTATAATAAATAGAGGACTCTACATCACCATCTAGATAATCAATATAATCTGCTTTTCGATAATTTAAGCGATCCTTGTTCTCCGCTGTAGTTACATCCACCCATCGCTGTTTACCACGGCTTTCTAGCGTAAATTCTGATAAACCATCTCGTAATTCAATTACCCAGCTGGATATAGCAGGATCGGTTTTATAATTTCGTAATCGATAAACTAAATAATCGTCAGAAAAAATAGCAAATCCTTTTTCAATACCCGGATAATCATCGTCTTTATCGAAATTTTTACCAAACAATGGTTTTCCTATTGGCCAAGTAGTATTTCCATCTTTGCCCATTTGTTCGTCCTTATCCAACGCTTTGTCTGCGTTTGGTCTGAAATCAGATTTGTAAACGATATTCAATTGAGCGTTGTTGAACAATACATACTCTACAAAAGCGGATGCTTTAACGTCATACCCTTGGTTGTATAAATATATCGCTGTATCCAAGTACGCGTTGATATCATCTAACATAGCGAAACGTACACTATCTCCTTTCGAAAAGTTACGATTGTTCGCAACATAGCTTTGACTTGGGGCATCGAATTGGAATTTCTTTGCATTTTGCGTAGAATTAATTTTGGCGGTACTAGCAGAAGTATTCACAAAACCTGCAAGATCCATTTTATTACTTACCACTTTTAACGTTCCTTTCAATTCCGCGGTTTCTTTACCTTGAACAAAGACAAGATCGTAGGTTCCTGGTTGGTCAAATATCACTTTCAAGGAAGTATCGGATACCTTGCCTTTATTCGTGATTTTTCCAGCTGGCGGCAATTTCCATGATAAGGTACCATTTCCTTTAACAATGTTTTGTCCCTTGACTTTCACTGTATCACCAGTTAGTACCGTTAAAACGCCATTATCCAATTTGTACGAGCCAGTAGGGGTAACTTCGATCGACAATTTACTGCCACCTCCAGAGGATAAATTGGCTTTTACTTGGTTATTCCAGTTTTTAGAATAGCTGGAGTTAACATCTAATGTCTTTCCAGTAGCATCCAAGTATAGAACACGAGCATATTCATTTACGAATTCTTTCATCCCATAAACATCATAGAGGTTCGTGGTGTTTTTCACTGCTTTGTCATGTAATCCGTTTGGAACCATTAACATTTTCTGGTATTTGTTTCCTCGGAAAGGCATGAATTCTTCGAATACTTCACAACTCCTAGGTCGATAAGTATCAGCAACCCATTCAGAAACGTTTCCTGCCATATTATAAAGTCCAAAATCATTTGGCCAATACTCATCTACTTGAGCGGTAAATAATGCACCGTCGTTTAAATGTCCAGCAACCCCCATTCCGTCACCTTTGGCACGGACAAAGTTTGCTTGGAACGTACCAGCAAATTGTTCCTCTGGTTGTCGTACATAGTTCCCATCCCAAGGATAAATCCTTCTGCTACTGATGTTCTCCGAATTAGGGTCGAGGTTCCCAATTAAGCCTCCTGCTGCGTATTCCCATTCCGCTTCCGTTGGAAGCCTATATTTTGGAAGTAAAATACCGTCCTCCATTCGAACCATTCGCTTACCTTGAAAAGCATTTCCATCGGCATCAACTTCAGCATATAATGGATCATAATCATTGAGCATGTATGGATCTCGAGGGGTTGGTGGTTCTCCAGCCTTAACTTTGGTGGGATTACCATCGGTTAGCGTGTATTGCGGGCTATTGCCGTCAGTTACTTTACCAGACTCAACGTTGTATTGCCCAGCAAGGTAACTTTCGGTGTTAAACATATTCTCTGGAGCGTTTTTTAGGTTCTTTTTATCCTTAGCACTCGCATTTTTACCAAGGGCACCCAAATCACCACCTTTGTCTTTGTAATGCCAGTTCAAAATACCTTGTTCAACAAGTATAAATTCATTCACACGATCGGTTCTCCATTTACAAAAATCATTAGCTTGCAACCAAGAAACACCAACAACCGGATAATTTCGGTATCCAGGATGTCTAAAGTAATATTCTATAAATTTTTCCATGCCCGCCATAGGTGATCGCCAAACTAAGGTATCTGGTAACGCTTTTTTATAGATATGAGGGTACGTTCTGTAGTACACCCTTTTCATCCAATATACATATTCCAACCAATGGAAATTACTGATCTCCGTACGGTCCATATAAAAAGATTCGACAGAAACGCGCGATGCACAACTGTTGTTATCACCCATGACATCCTGTTCTCCACCTCCCATAATGAAGGTACCCCCTTCAATCATTACAAGTCCAGGACCTGTTCGCTGTTCCTCGAAATCAGGTTTTTCAAAACCTCCGTTTTCAACATTATTGTATTCCCATCCCGTGATGGTAGAGGTTTCTTTTTGGCATCCAATCAATAAGCCCAAAGCTACAGTGATCCCCGCCAACCGGGAAAATAAATAACTACTCATATTTTTATTTTTTTGGCTCACAATTAATTCTATTTTGTTCAATAGTTACACATTAAAAAGAAGGACAGGATATTTTCCTGAAATTCTTTGGTTTTTTTCTACATTTCAAGTCATACTGGAACGAGACCTCATGTGATCCGCCAGTCAATCCATTACCAAGCCTCGATACGGTTAGATCATAGCTGTATCCAACCCTGAATTGATCTGCTTTTACACCGATGATGAAAACCATTGCATCCTTATTTCGATACCACACCCCAATATTCATCCGCTCATAGTTTAAATAAGCACCAATGTTAAATTCCTGAAACCCGTTTTGATATTGATAAATAACGGCTGGTTTGATGGTTGTTCCATCCGAGTAACGTCCTCTTCGTCCGATGGGTATCGTGCCTCCCATGTGCGCGGTCATTCGTGCAGGTAACTTACTAGTTCCAAGAATCATAGATTCGTCTGGCTGGTTAATGTGATGTACTGCAAAACCACCGTAAAAGTACTTGCTAAAAACAACGCCTCCCGCACTTGCGTCGAATAATCCCCTTTTACCACCTCGAGGCACGTCACCTGTTTGATAAATAAATCCTCTTCTCGGATCGATCATGTCACCAAAGGTTAGTTTATCCCAATCCAAATATTTCTGAATGTATGCAGCTCTTACCCCAAAATTTACAGATACCTTACGGTTCACTTTTAGGTTATAAGAATAGACTCCACCCAGCATGGTGGTGGAAATGGTTCCTTCCGCTTGTTGGTCA
>JBJTWF010000015.1:0-4065 GCA_046081565.1 Flavobacteriales bacterium
AACAATAACGTCTAAAGCTTTCGCCTCAATCGTAGTTTTGGGTTCTACAGGCTCTGGGATTCCATACGGGTTTTCCTTCAACTGAGTTTTTTGATCAAAGGAAAAATGAGCCATCGTTCCTTGTTGAAAATCGGTTACGGGTACCCATAGCTTATTTTTTTTCTCTAGCGACTGAAGTATGGGAAAGGTATTTACTTCCTTTTTTTGAGTCATTGGTAGAAAGCATGATATGTTCTGCTCCTTAAAATCCCATTCCTTTAAGAATTGGTCTTTTATTAATTGCGACGCATAATCAACCATGTTGGCATCTAGTTGTTTCCTTAATGTTAAAAAGTATTGACGTACGTTATTTTTTTCGTCCACGGAAAAAAGATGCAATTAATTTTGATACATTTGATTGTCAATGATACAAAATAAATGAATAAACTGAACCTCATCCTTCTACTTGTTTTCTCAACCTCATTGTCTATGTTTAGTCAAGAAGTAAATCCAGATGGAGAAGGAGTATCTGATTCGGAGGAGGGCATCAGAGCCTTTGCGGGAACGAGAATCATTTCAGCACATTCTGTTGAAACGCTTCCCAAGGGAACCATGGATTTTAGGATTGAGCACCGATTTGGTGATATGTTTGGGGCCAATGGGGGCGCGCAGAACATGTTTGGTTTTGACAACCTTTCTGACATGCGCATTGCACTTGAGTATGGCGTTACGAATCGAGTAATGATAGGCGTAGGACGTTGCAAGGGTACAGGAGCCCCGTACCGTTCGCTTTTAGATGGATTTGTTAAATACAAAGCCTTGCAACAAGGAAAATCCTCTCCCGTTACTGTTTCCTTTGGTGCTGGAGCTACGTTTACCTATATGAAGGCGTCTGAAGACATATCGCAAGTAAACCATTTCCCTTCCTGGCAACATCGTTTTGCGTATTACACCCAAGCCAATGTTACTAGAGCGTTTGGGGATAACTTTTCGTTAGCATTAATACCAACCTTGACGCACAGAAACTATGTTTTAGCCAACGATCAGAACGGTTTGTTTTCCTTGGGTACTGCCGCTCGCATAAGGCTTTCTGGAAGATTTGCCCTAATTGCAGAGTATTTTCATTCTTTTGCCTCTAAAAACTTGCGTCCAGGTGATCAATATAAACAAAGCCTTGGAGTGGCACTCGAATGGACGACTTTTGGGCATAATTTTACCGTTAATTTCACCAATGCTTCAGGCCTTGGAGAAACCCAATTCATTCCGTACACCATGCAGGATTGGCTTAAAGGTCAATTCCGTTTTGGTTTTTGTGTGAGCAGAAAATTTGAGTTTGAATAAATAAATAGTACCTATGAAAAAACGTTTTTATATCTACCTCTATGTTGGTCTTTACCTCTTGAGTAGTTTTTTAGTTTTCAGTCCTTTGGATGATTATATCGTAACGTCTGGTCATTCTATAGCCTTTAAGAGCGCCGATCCTTCGGGTAAATTTGCTACCATATCGGGTACGGTCAGCTACAATGAATCCAATCCTGAGGCAACGAAAGTATCGTTAACGATACCTGTTTCGTCGTTGAGTACCGGTAATGCGTTGATGAATAAAAAAGCAATGACTGCAGAATGGTTCGACCAAGGTAAATTTCCGAACATAACCTTTGTTTCCACTAGTGTGAAGAACGATAAAGGGGAATTGCAGATTTATGGAACCATGACGGCTAAAGGAGTAGAGAAAACGTATCTTGTTAAAGCAAGTATTAAAAAACAAGGAAACAAGCTTACGTTAAGTGGCCGTTTTCCGGTGAATCGAATTTCCTTTGGAATCGGCAAGAAAAGCGAAACAGTACCGGACATTATGAATGTATCGTATACCTTGCCTGTAATTAAAAAATGATATGAAAAAGTTTCTTTTATTAGGAATCGTTTCAGCAGTCTTTTCTTCTGCTGTTGTTGCGGCCTATCTGTATTCCATTTATGAGTTTGTACCTAAAGGATCACCAACTCCCTTGGTGGAACCTGAATCCCTCATGCGAAAAGAACTGACCGCTTCTAAAGTGGTTGGTATTTATGTTCTTCTTTCGCTTACGGCTTCTTTATTATTGTACTTTTTCAACAAAATATTTGGAAAATGGGGCCTATTGATAGGTAATGGAATCGCTGTAGCACTAGCGCTATTAGGTTTTTATTATGTGCTAACGTTCCAAAAAGAAGGTTGGGATAGCTTTCAAATCATAGGAACGCCACTATTCTTTATTCTTCCATTGGTATGGCTGGCTCTACAACCATACTTTTTAACATGGTCAAAAAATCATAGTGATAAGTCAATGCTAAAAGAATTTACCAATTAGGTGTTGCGAAGAAATGATAGGGATTAATAAGGTATATTGGGCTCTTTGCATTGGGTTTTGCCTGGCCTCTGTGGGGTGTAAAAAAGAAAAAGTAGGGGGTGATGCACCCGCTAATTGTACGGATACGATATCCTTTAATCAGGAAATTTTACCGTTGATTCAAAACCATTGTTCAGGGTGTCATGGAAACGGTAATAGCACAGGGTATACGTTGGTAGATCACGGAAGCATTTCCTCAAATGCGTCAGCGGTTATAGGATCAATGAAGGGAAATGGTTACCAACTAATGCCACATGGTGGCCCTGCTTTACCGGATTCGTTGATTCAAAAAGTAGAATGTTGGATATATCAAGGAAAAAAAAATAATTAATACATTAAGTATAAAAGAATATGTTAAAGGTTGGATTAATCATGTTGGCACTAAGCTTCACAGGAGTAGCTTTTTTATTTGGCACAAACGTTAAAGAATCTGGTTTTTTTGTACAACCGCTCAACAGCGGCGGAGCATCCCCTGGAATGACTGGGGCGCCTGGTGAAGCGAATTGTACCCAGTGCCATTCAGGAAACACGCAAATGGGTACAACCGAAAATTTGCTTACCATATCGAGTGGGGGCGTTCCGGTAAACAGTTACATGCCTGGCCAACAATATACCGTCACGTTGTCAATGGCTTCAAATCCAGCGAAACGAGGATTTCAGGCAACAGCCCTGAATACATCCAATACCATGGCAGGTGCTTTTACGGGGGTGGCAGGTAACACATCGATCAATGGTGGGGTAAAAAAATACGCCAATCATACCTCGACGAGTAACACCAGTGCTTCGGCACCGTCATGGACTTGGACATGGACAGCGCCATCGGCAGGGACGGGAACGGTTACGTTTTATGTGGCAACGAATAAAACCAATAACAATGGTAACGACAACGGAGATATGATTTATCTTTCTCAACATCCTATTGATGAAGCATCGAATGCGTTACATCAGATAAGCCTTAAGCCTAGTTTCACCTTGATTTCAACCAAACCGAATCATTGGGTTATTGATTGGAGTAGTTCCGAAACGAGCATCAAAGACATCGATGTTGTTGATGGTTCAGGAAAGCGTGTGTTTTATCAACAATCAGCTTCAAAGCAGGCAAATACTACCTTTGAACTAGACGTGCCATCCTTGGGAAAAGGGATTTATATCCTTTCGTTTTCCACAAAAGAGGGGAGATTGGAGAAAAAAATTAGCATTCAGTAATGACGCTCTAGTACTTACACGCTTTGATCTTCAGGTATTTGAACATTTAGCATTTCCTATCGGTAACCTTTTCAGGGTAGGATCCGTAAAGATTTTCGGTTTTTTTCGAAGAATTTTTGGTGTATCTAAAAGACTTTGTATCTTTGCACCCCCGATTAAGGTAAAACATGCTCAAACGAGAGGGTGTCAATAAAAAGAGAAATAAGCTATTGTTTATTGTAAAAAACTTTGTATATTTGCGCCCCGCTATTCGTAGTGGAGATAATTTTATCAGCAGTTTAAATTGGTTTTTACGCTGCAGCAAATGAAGTTCATTGACGTATTGAGAAACAAGGAAACAGCGTTTTTAAAGAATATAAAACGACATCTCGAGCTCTTACAAATTCAAAGTTATTATACAACGGAGAGTTTGATCCTGGCTCAGGATGAACGCTAGCGGCAGGCCTAACACATGCAAGTCGAGGGGCAGCACGAATTAGTTTACTAATTTGGT
>JBJTWF010000016.1:0-10915 GCA_046081565.1 Flavobacteriales bacterium
CCAATTCCCCGTGTCTGGAAGTCCTACCATTACTGCAGGTGCTACGGCTGCGGACATCAACATTGAGAACTTTTTCAACCTTGCTGGTGGAACCGCTACAGGGACTATTAATGGCGCAGCGGTTACCATACCGCAGCAAACCATTAATACTCAGTTAGGAGATATTAATTTCAATGGAACTGGTGCAATGAATGCAAGTGGAACACAAATTCAAATTACCTATAACTACGAAAATTTGATTCTCATCATCGGAGGATCAGGAACCTGCATGGTCGTTTACGACAAGCAATAATCGGCTTAAATACTCAGGAAAGGCGGCTTCGGTCGCCTTTTTTGTTACCTAAGTTTCGCGTTTCTGTTTTCCATTCGTGTATTTAAGACGCATGAATAAATACGCTGAAATCATTAAAAGCGACGCCCCTACCTTGGTGGATTTTCATGCGACGTGGTGTGGTACATGTAAGATGATGATTCCCATCCTCGAACAGTTGAAAAAAAGGAAAGGTTCGACCCCGCATATTTTGAAAATTGATGTGGATAAAAATTAGCAGTTAGTCGCGAAACTAGGAATAAGAGGGGTTCCTAGCTTATTATACTACACGTCGGGCCAAATGATTTGGAGGAAAAGTGGTTTTTTCCCCTTGGATGAATTAGAAAAGATGATTACTTAAGAAGGACGCCCCATTTGCCAAAGTCCGTTAACAGCTCAAGCTTCTTCCGATGAATAGCATCGGGTAAAAAAACAAATTTCTTGTCAAAGAGTTGTTCATTAATCCAAAAACTAACCCAGTATTCATTATAAAGACCGAATACTTCAGGAACAATACGTTCAATTTTGGCTATTTCGTTTGGAAGCATAACCTCCAAAGAATGGCGTAAAGTAGCCGTTTTAATTTTTTTACCCGAGGTAGGATCTTCTCCGTATCCAACGCTGGTAATAATTATTCCTTCAATAATATCTTCTTTACCATTACGTAAATAGACACCATATTCTTGGTCTTCGTTTTCCAGTAAAACGGCGATTTGAATGCCTTCAACTTTTGGAATAAGTTCGCTTATTTTCATATTCAATTCGTTTCCCACCTAAAATCAAATAACTGTTGAAAGACGGAGCAAAAGACTTCTGTAACTTCTTTCATTTCGACACTTCTCTTCAATTCTTGAGACATCGAAGTGACTTGTTTGTCGCTAATTCCACATGGGACAATGTGTTCAAAATAATGTAAATTGGTGTTGACGTTAAATCCAATTCCATGCATGGTTACCCATCGTGAGCTTTTAACCCCGAAGGCACTTATTTTTTTCGGGGCATTTTCATCTACCCAAACGCCCGTCAAACCCTCGATGCGAAATCCATCAATATGGTATTCAGATAGGGTTTTAATAACAGATTCTTCAAGATACCGCATGTATTTGTGGATGTCGGTAAAGAACTGGTCTAAATCAAAAATGGGATAAACGACAAGCTGACCAGGTCCATGATAGGTAATGTCACCTCCACGGTTTATTTTATAAAAGGACGCGTTTAGGTTGGAAAGTAAATGTTCGTTGGCAAGTAGATGGTTTTTGTCACCACTTTTACCTAGGGTAAAAACATGGGGATGTTCGCAAACGATAAGGTGGTTTAGCGGTTTTTTGTCTTCCTTTTTGTTCTCAATAACTTGATGAAAAAGGATTTCTTGATATTCCCACGCTTCCTTGTAGTCTATCGTGCCTAAGTCGTGTAAGCGGACAATCGGGGTCACAGATTAACCGTTACTTAATTCTTTTTTAAGGTAATTAATCACCTTAATATCCATAATATCCACGTTATTCAACTCCGATAAATAAAACGAGGCCCAGTCAACCAAGTGAATAAAATACATATACCGTTGTGTAAACGATGATCCTAACGCATTAATCGTATAGACCCTTCCCGTCCTTGCTTCAACGGTTTCTTTGGTAATTTCAAAGCGTTTCTTATTTCTTGGGTGAAGGTCTTCGGACAGGAAAAAAACGGGCGCAAAACGATGGTCGCCACCAGCCCACCCGACTAATTCATTATGATTCATTTCCGGAATAACATGGTGCAATGCCAAGTATTTCGAATTCTCATTTAATTGTTGTCTTGCACGTATTACAACCCCTTCAAAAGCATCTTCAGAATAAAGGACACCTACTTTTGAAAAAAGAAAGGCGGCTAACGCTTTCGCGTTTTCTTTAATTTCCTCTTTCTGTGAAGAAAGGAAGGACGATGTGGCCTTTAACTCTAACATTCGCTGAGCGGAAATAAAGCCTTGCTGAGTCAGATAATGTAAGAGCTGCACCATGGAATATCCTAGGGCTCCTCGCGGAGGAAGGCCGGGAGGGATCAATGTAATTTCTAAGGAATGTTCCAAACAAAAAGCGTGTAATTGACCACCACTAGAGACACAATAAATGTGTGCATTTTTTTCTTTGGCTTCTTGTAATGCCATTACCGTTTCCTCCGTATTTCCCGAATAAGACGAACCGATTACAAGGGTTTTACTCGACACAAACCCGGGCAGGGAATATCCATTAACCAGGGTTATAGGTACTTTTATTTCTTGTCGAACCCAGTCTTGTATAATTTTTGCCCCAATTCCGGAACCTCCTAAGCCACAGATTACGATATTCTCAATCGGTCCAGGTAACGCTGTCAGCTCCTGTTGATCAGCGATTTGAAATGCCTCGTTGAGTTGATCGGTAAAATTTTCAATTAATTCTTTCATTGCTTATAAGGGGATATTTCCATGTTTTTTCAAAGGAAGGTTTTCTGCTTTTTTCTCCAACATTTCAAACCCTTTTATTAAAACAGCTCGTGTTTCTGAAGGAAGAATAACATCGTCAACGATGCCTCTTTCTGCCGCTCTGTATGGGTTGGCAAACATTTCCGCATACTCGGCTTCTTTTTCAACCCATTTTTCCGATGGATTCTTTGCCTCTTTGATTTCTTTTTTGAAAATAATTTCTGCGGCACCTTTGGCACCCATAACCGCGATTTCTGCCGTAGGCCATGCATAGCTTAAGTCTGCACCCAACGATTTCGAATTCATTACGCAATAAGCGCCTCCATAGGCTTTACGGGTAATAATCGTTATTCGGGGAACCGTTGCTTCTGCAAAAGCATAGATTAGTTTTGCACCGTGACTAATAATTCCATTCCATTCTTGATCCGTTCCAGGTAAAAACCCGGGGACGTCTTCCAATACCAGCAAGGGAATGTTGAAGGAATCACAAAAGCGAACAAACCTGGCCCCTTTTCTAGAAGCATTAATGTCTAACACTCCAGCGAGTTCTGCGGGTTGATTTGAAACGATTCCGATGCTACGTCCTTCAAGCCGTCCAAAACCGATTACAATATTCTTGGCATAATCTTCTTGTACTTCGAGAAAACTATCTTGATCTACCAAAAGGTTGATGACTTGTCGGCAGTCATAAGGGGTTGTATTGTTTTCTGGAAGGACGGTTTCGATCTGGGCACTATGTTTTTCCGAAAACGAAAACATCGTAGTTTTCGGAGGCTCTTCATAGGCGTTTTGCGGCAGGTAAGTAATGAGGTTCCTTAATTTTTTTATGGCTTCAACATCGTTTTGAGCGGTAAAGTGATTAACTCCCGACTTTTCAGCATGCGTTTTGGCTCCCCCTAAATCTTCGGAACTCACGGTTTCATGGGTAACGGTTTTAACCACGTTAGGACCCGTAACAAACATGTAGGATGTGTCCTCCACCATAAAAACAAAGTCCGTAAGTGCGGGTGAATAAACAGCACCTCCTGCGCAGGGGCCCATGATCATGGAAAACTGGGGAACAACACCGCTCGCTCGCGTATTGCGAAAAAAGATTTCAGAATAACCCGAAAGTGAAACGACGCCCTCTTGGATTCTGGCTCCTCCGGAATCGTTTAGGCCAATAATGGGGGCGCCATTTTTCAAGGCAAGGTCCATGATTCTGCAAATTTTGGCAGCGTGAGATTCTGAAAGCGAACCTCCAAGAACGGTAAAATCTTGTGAAAACACATATACCATTCGTCCGTGGATTTTTCCATAACCGGTCACTACACCATCCCCGGGAAAAATGTTTTTGTCTAAATCAAACGCAGATGAACGATGCTCTACAAAAGCACCTAATTCATGGAATGAATTTTCATCCAACAACAAACTAATGCGTTCCCTCGCGGTAAGTTTACCTTGTTCATGATGTTTTTCAATCCTCGCCATCCCTCCACCAACTTGGTTTGCGTGTCGTTTTTGAAGAAGCTTCTGATTCTTATCTTTCATCGTACACAAAAGTAGCTTATTTCAATGAAACAGGAACCTTTTTAACATCTATCCACAGGTTTGCCATGGCGAGCATGCCAAGAAAGATTTGGATTTGAAAAACGCTGGAAACAACGAATAAAAAGAGGATTATGCTTGATCCCCACAAACCTATTTTTAACAGGGTTACCTTAGGGTTTTCCATTTGAAAAACCTTACTTTTTCGTTCCATGCTGTATTTCATCCATTCTCCTAAAAACAGAAGGGGAATTAGGAAATAACCTTGAGCGATTCCCATATCCTCGTAGGTTAAAAAGGTATGTAAGGAATCCATCCAAGGCATTTTCGTTTGACCTATTAATAACAGGATCAACACAAGTTCCAAAGACACCAAGGATTGTCCTTTCCAAAAACCACCTTGGATTTTACGTTTTTTAATAAAGTTAAACACCCACTGAAAAAAACGATCACCAAAATAAAACCAGGCCACGAATTCAAACGACCAGTTCCAAAAGAGAAAACCAATCAACGGGAAGATGACCTCGCTGGCCCAACGCTGAAAACGTGTGTCTACCATTTTCTGTTTTTCAGTGAAGAAACCCGTTCTTTCGTTAGGGTATATTCAGGATCAATTTTCAGTACTTTAGCATATTGCGCAAGGGCATTCGTAAATTCTTTTCGTTCTTCGTAAATCACCCCAAGATTATGCATTGCCTCAATATGTTCAGGGTCTACTTTTAAGGTTTGCTCATAATAGTAAACCGCACTATCGATGGCTTTTTCTTCCCAATGGATGCTCCCCATTTGACAAAAGCTCTCGCAAAATTTGGGAAACTCTTTAGCCATTGATCGGTAATACTTTTTGGCAGTGGGATAATCGTTAAAGAATTGGGGAGCGTATGCCTGCCAATATCTAACTTCTTGGTTTTTGGACTGAAAGGTAACGGCGGTATTAAAGTGTTGAATGCATGTTTTGTCGTTTTTCTCAAAATAAAGCTTCCCTAAGGTCAAGTATCCCCGCCAAAAATTGGGATCGATTTCCACAGTTTTTTGAAAATTTTGAAGCGCAATTTCCAAAAACTTTTTCCTTTCCTCGTCTCCACCAGTCCACAACCGATACTTTTGTTCGTAAATCGCGCCTTCGAATTGATAGATTTTCCTAAACCTCGGATTGGCTTTTTTTGCTTTGCGTAAATACACGTCGGTGCTTTCCACATCATTAAGGTAATAGGCTACCGTTGCTTTTCCCACCAAAGCCTCCACGTTGATTGAATCGGTCTTTAGCACCTTGTCTAGGTGATACGATACGTTTTTAAAATTAACATTACTATCCTGAAACGTAGTGTTTAGTAAAGCTAATGCATAATATAATCGGCATTCTATGTTCTGGCTATCAAGCCGGAATGCCGTAGCTGAGGAGGTAAGCATGGCCTCAAATTTCTCATCTTCATAAAACGCTTTTACTTCTTTTAGCATTCGGTCTCGTTGGTTTTCCGGGGATGGGTTGCCGGAGGATCCTTTTTTATTGCTTTTGTTTCCACACGAAAACAAGACGAAAAGGCATACAAGGATAAAAAAGTTTTTTAACATGGTATAAAGGTAAAAAATGCTTGCGGATTTAGTACTTTTGTCAAAGAATAGAAAGCGATGAGAAAGCCACTGATAGTATTGTTTTTTTTGTGTTTAGTGTCCATAGATGCCTGGTCACAAGGTTGTAGCCAATGTAAAATTTTAGCGGAGCAGGGTTCTGATATGGCAGAAAATTCATTTACGAGTAATATTAATGGAGGAATACTGTACTTAATGGCTTTCCCTTATGTAATCCTATTAATCATCTTCCGAAAACCGGTAATAGGATTTATTCGCTCCTTTTTATCCAGTCATAAATCGTCCCAATAGACCGCAATTTTACCAGCACTTTGACCACTTTCGAGAAGGTTTTGTGCTTCATGGAAGTCTTTATGATTAAAAAGCGTTGCGCTCAAAGGCTTAAGTTGTTGGTTTTGATATGCTTCAATGCAACGCATTAAATAGTTCTTCAGCGCGACGGGATTTGAATCCGCAAGTTTAAGCACATTAATGCCAGTAATGGTCTTGGACCCCATCATTAGGGGGATCGGAGAGATGAGTCCACTTTTCCACACGAATTGGAGCAGCGATAGCATGCCAAGCCGTCCTTCCAACAAAGAAGCGCCGCCGTACAGGAAAAGTTGGCCTCCTGGGTTAAGCAAATCCAGATCTCGTTTGATCGTTCTTCCTCCCAGGGGGTTGAAAGCGGCAACCAGACCCGTATTTCCTACTAATTCTTTTATTTGATCGTGGTAATCGTCGTTATTTGATACCAGTATGTGATCTACGGGAAGCGATGCCAAGGCATTAACTTTTTGTTCTGACCTTATTTTTCCTATGGTTTTAATTCCTTTTTGATGTAACATCTGTATCAACAGGTTACCTACACCTCCAGCCGCGGAATGCACCAAAGCAAAACCTCCTTCACTGGACGATGGAATATGGTCCGCCATGAATGCTGATGTTACCCCTTGGGTACACAAGGATAGGACATCCCCCATTTCCCAGTCTCCAACTTCAGCGATGGAAGAAGGGTTAACCATTACATAACTTGAATAGCCACCGAACCGACAAAATCCAGCAACGCGTTTCCCTAGCCATTCCTCGGAACATTGAGCGCCAACTCGTTCCACTATCCCAACCATTTCATAACCCGGTACGAAAGGTCTCGGGGGAGCTTCTCTATATTTCCCTTTACGGGCCATGATATCAGCAAAATTTAATCCGAACCCTTGTACTTTTATCAGCAAACAGTCCTCTGCCAATGTAGGCAAGGGTATTTCAATTAGGCGAAAGGCCTTTTCAGAGGCCCCACTACGTTCGAGTAAGAATTGTTTTACTGCGCTCATGGGTTTTAACTTTTTTCTCTTGGGTTAACGTAAGCCTAACACTTGCATATAAGTGGTTCGTAACCACGTTGGGAATCTTTTTGGGGTATACATAATAACCCAAGGTGGCGTGTAGGAACCAAATTTTATACCCAAGGGTAGGCGAAATGCCAACCATTGATTGATGAAAATCAGAACGAAGGGCCAATTGCCCTCCCCACATAAAGCCAACGTTATGTGGACGAAACCAAAGCCCGCCATCAAGTCCGACGAGCAATGATTGAAAGTCGAAATTAGCTCCCAAATTTATGGCATAGCTGCTTCTGTGACCTAAGGCAATTTCTTTAATTCTTTTTTCAAGCCCTAGCTCAAGCACCGTATTTCTGCCTTTTTGTAATCCTAGGTATGGACCCAGTTGAATTTTAGTAAAACCGAAAGAAGTTGCATGTTGTGAAAATCCTACAAACGAAAGAAAAAAGAAGAAATAAAAGGCTTTCATAGGGGGTAAAAATAATAGAATTAATAGGTTTCCCTATCTTGCATTTTAATTTTAGGTAAAATAGGATGTTAGACGATGCATATTTCATGAGGCTAGCCATAGAAGAGGCAAAGCTAGGACTGGAAAAGGATGAGGTTCCTGTCGGTGCGCTGGTTGTTTCCCAACAACAAATTATAGGAAAAGGCCATAATTTAACGGAACAATTGACGGACGTTACCGCCCATGCAGAAATGCAAGCCATTACGGCCGCAGCCCAGTATTTAGGAGCTAAGTATTTAAGGGAATGTACCTTGTACGTTACCTTAGAACCTTGTCCTATGTGTGCTGGTGCATTGCACTGGGCACAGATGGGAAGGGTAATCTATGGTGCCGCAGACCCAAAACGGGGTGCAACGACTTTTACCCCTTCGATATATCATCCAAGTACTGAAGTGCAGGGAGGGGTTGAGAAGGACTCTTGCCTTCATTTATTAACGTCCTTTTTTCGGGACAAACGATCATAAGCCCTTTGTTTATTGCTATATTTGTAATTCAATACGCGTATGAAAATAGATGCTCAAAACGCCCCTAAACCCGTTGGGTTATACCCTCATGCTCGGAAGGTTGGAAACTTATTGTTTCTTTCTGGGGTTGGTCCTCGTATCGCCGGTTCTGATGCCACTGATTCTGAAGTGCCAGGCTTGCAATTAGATAAAAATGGAAACTACACAGCCTTCGATTTTGAACAACAATGTAGAAGCGTTTTTGAAAATGTTCGCGCCATATTGGAAGCCTCGGGATCAACTTGGGATCAATTAATTGATGTTACCGTATTCTTAACCAATATGAAGCGGGATTTTCACACCTACAATCGCTTGTATGCTGAATATTTTCATTCCAATCAGCCGTGTAGGACAACGGTGGAAATTTCGTCTTTACCGACGCCGATTTCTATTGAATTAAAGTGTATAGCCACCATTTAATCGTATTTTATGACAGGATTTATTCTTCGAGTTTTACTTTCATTAACGGTATTGTTTGGAACAACATATCTTTTTTACTCGGGCCATTGGGGTTGGGGGATTACTGCTATTTTTCCGCTTTTACTTTTAATCTTTTCGTTTTTCAGAAACGAGAACATGATTTTGGCTTTGAATCAAATGCGTGTGGGAAACCAAGAAAAGGCTAAAGCCTATATTAATCGTATTTCGGCGCCAGAATTTATGCCTCGAAGACAGCATGCGTATGTATTGTATCTCAAAGCGTTGATGAATGCTCAAGACATGGGACATGCACAAACAGAAATGTTATTAAGAAAGGCGATTACTTTGGGACTAAGGACCAATGAGGATAATGCTGTGGCTCGTATGCACTTGGCGGGCATTTGCGCCCAGACTGGAAGAAGACCTGAGGCGAGTTCACTCTTAACGGAGGCTAAAAAATTTGATAAAAATGGAATGTTGAAAGACCAAATTAAAATGCTTCAACAACAACTTCAAATTGCGCCTTCAAAAAATCAAATGCGCATGGCTCAAATGATGGGGGGCAGAAAGAAGATGCCCAAAATGCGCTAACCTTGCAGGCCATTTATGCACCAGTATGGGATGGATATGAATTATTAGATGCTGGACATGGCAATAAGTTAGAGCGTTGGGGTACAACCATTACCATACGACCAGACTCATTGGCTTATTTCAAGCCAAAACACGCCATGGATTATTGGCTGCAGCAGGCGGATTTTATTTTTAAGACCACACATGGCGTATTTGGTGTCTGGAAGCCCTTGACCGATAAACCTTTACTGTGGAATGTTTCATATGAGGAATTACGTTTCATCCTTTCTTTAAAAGATACGAAGCACACCGGCCTTTTCCCGGAACAAGCGGTTAATTGGAAGACCCTTCAGCAAAACCTTCGGCCTGGGTTAACGTTTTTGAATTTATTTGCCTACACGGGTGCCTCAAGCATCGTCGCCATGCAATGTGGGGCAGAAGTGATCCATGTAGATTCCTCAAAATCCGTTTTAAGCTGGGCAAAAGAAAACCAGTTAATCAACTCCGAAGGCAAAATGAAGCTTGTTCACGAAGATGCGCTCTTATTTCTTCAGCGGGAATTAAAACGGGGTCATCGTTACGACGTTATCCAAATGGACCCTCCTGCATGGGGAAACAGTATAAACGGAAAAAAATGGAAGCTCGAGGAATGCCTAGAAGGACTATTAAAAACGGCTTCCGGCGTGTTAACTGAAAGGGGAATGTTAATACTAAACACCTATTCTAATTCCCTTTCTTATGCTGCAATTATCGCTTTGTTGAAATCAATTTTTCCACTCAAAAAAATACAAGCAGGGAGCCTTAACACCAAAGCCAGTACTGGTAAGGTACTAGAACACGGCTTGTTGTTTCGCGTGTACTAACCTTATTTTAGAAAAGTCTTTGCATTGGTAATCCATGGCTCGGGGCCACCGGCCATGTATCCCGTTTGACCTAGCCTGTTTAAGGTGAATTTATCGCCATTTTTTACTACCGATACAAACCAGCAGGTTGGGTATCCCTGTACTGCAAACTGCCGTTGAAGCATCTGGTTTTGTTCTTTTATTTTGGTTGGCAACACTTTTTTACTAGGAAAATCAAGTTCAACCAGGACTACATTTTTGGATGCCCATTGTTTAAAGGCTTCTTGTTGAAAAACCTCCTTTTGTAATCGGATGCACCAACCACACCAATCGCTTCCCGTAAAAAAAAGCATAATGGGTTTGTTCGATTTATAGGCCACGCTGGAGGCCTCCTCCAAGTCATCATACCAAACGGTTGTTGATTGCGCAGTTACCAGGTGCATTGCAATAAAGGTGAAGAGGACAAAGAGTGTGTTTTTCATGGCCAAGAATTTAGATTTTAACAAATATCCAACTTTAATGTTGAACCAGAACAAATTAACAGCTTTTTAACTTTTATTGAAACAATATAGATTTCTAGTATATTCGCACAAAAGCTTTAAACTATGAAAACAACGTTATTCGGTATTTTTCTTGTCCTGTGCGGTTCGCTTTGGGGACAATTTCAAAACATCCGTGGAAAGGTCGTTGACAATGAAACCCAATTTCCGTTAAAAGAGGCTCTTGTGGTGTTGGATCTCAATGGCGATGGTACGTTTGAATTCACTTCAAAAACGGGTATGAGCGGTGATTTTATCCTTTCGGAGGTTCCGGTTGGTAGATACACCTTAGAAATTACGTGTGATGCTTATGACGCCAAAAGTCAAACCGTTGAGGTCACCTCTGG
>JBJTWF010000017.1:0-4639 GCA_046081565.1 Flavobacteriales bacterium
TACCTACCGTTGTTATTCGAATCCATAAAGACCCAGTCCTTATCTCCGCATGCCTTTGAAATTCTATTGGTGGACAACAACTCTCCAGGGAATACTAAGGACTTGTTTGATCAATTGGTGTTGGAAAACTCGAACCTCTGCGCCTTCTATTTTCTTGAAAAAAATCAAGGACTCTCCTATGCAAGAAACCGTGCCATTAGCGAAGCCCGTGCGCCTTTAATTACCTTTTTGGACGACGATGCGTTCATCGAGGGGAACTACCTAAAAACGTTGGTTGAATCGTTTGATAAACACCCAGCGTGCTTCGCAATTGGCGGTCCAATACACCTTCATTATGAAGCACTTATACCTCGTTGGGAGAACCGATACTTAAACTCATTACTGGGTTATTTTGACAAGGGAAAGCATGCTTTTTTCTTTAAAAAAGATTATCCACGGGGGTCAAATATGGCTTTTCGAACGGAAGTGTTTGATCGCGTAGGGGAATTCAATGTGGCGTTAGGTAGGATTGGGAAACAAATGTTAGGTGGGGAAGAAAAAGATTTATTTAATCGAATTTACAAGGCGAAACTCCCCGTTTTATACCTTCCTGAAGCGTTAGTATACCATTGTGTGCCCCTAGCAAGAACGGAGGCCACTTTCATAAAACAACAGGCGTTGGGAACGGGAATGAGCGAGCGCGTCAGAAGCTTGAGAGAAGGGAAATTTTCCTTCACAAAACGAATCTTTTGGGAGGCTATCACGTGGTGCGCCAGCCTGGTCCTTTGGGTATATTTTATCCTATGTTTAAAACCGCAAAAAGGAAATATGATCGTTTTCTTTCGCTATTGGGTAACCCGAGGATTGCTTTTTAAGTATGAGGGAGCATGAAATTTCTATTGAGCTTACAACGGTATATTATCCTTTTCATCGAAACGAAGCTCAGCGCAGTACGCATGATTTTTCAGTCACGGTTTTTTGGAATTGTCGCTAGTGTCAATCCCAACAAGCCCTTACTTATATTGGGAAATGGCCCATCCTTGAACGTTACCTTGCAAGAAAACAGTGCTGATTCGCTTCGATTTTTCGATTTAATGGCTGTAAATAACGCCGCGAACGCTGAACTTTTCACCACCCTAAAACCTCGCTATTATCTTCTCAATGCTGTCACCTATTTTCAGCCAGACGAGGAGTTGAACGACTATTATATTGACCAAAATAAAGAGCTCTATGCGAATTTGGAACAAAAGACCACGTGGAAGATGACCTTGCTCCTTCCGTTTAGGGCCAAGCAAAGTTTGGCCGTACAAGGCTTATTAGCTTCTCATGCAACGATCGATGCCGCTTTTTTCAACCAAACCCCAATCGAAGGGCTTTCCTTCTGGACGAAATTCGGATATCGTTGGGGCTGGGGGATGCCTAGACCCCACAACGTGTTAATCCCAAGCCTAATGGTAGGGGCTCGGTTAGGATATACGAAAATGGTCATCGTAGGGGCAGACCACTCATGGCTATCGGATTTAACCGTAAACGAAAACAATGAATCCTTACTTCGGCACGTCCATTTTTATGATACCGAGGGCAGTCAACCCATGAAGGTGGAGGACCGAATTAACCGACCACGCAGGCTGCACGAAATTCTTCACAAATTCTATTTATCGTTTAGCGGATACTGGCAAATTAAATCCTTTGCCGAAACAGAAGGCATTTGTATTTATAATGCGAGTAAAGTTAGTATGATCGACGCCTTTGAACGAAAAAGAATGGCGGAAATCCTAGAAACGAATACGGATAATTAATGTAATTTTACCTCAATGAAAGACCGATCAATATTGATTACTGGAGGGACGGGCTCCTTAGGCAAAGCGTTAACAAGGCATATTTTAACTCAGTATCCAACCCTTAAACGGTTGGTAATTTATTCCCGAGACGAACAAAAACAGTTCGAAATGGAACAAGAATTTCCGGTATCTAAATACAGTCAAATTCGTTATTTCATTGGAGATGTTCGAGACTACGAACGCTTAGAACGGGCATTTCAAGGAATTGATAGCGTAATCCATGCCGCTGCTATGAAACATGTTCACATAGCAGAATACAATCCGGACGAGTGTGTAAAAACCAACGTGGGTGGTGCCGAAAATGTAATTAAAGCGGCCCTAGCCTCTCAGGTAAAAGATGTGGTGGCCCTTTCGACAGATAAAGCCTGTGCCCCCATTAATTTGTATGGAGCAACCAAGCTTACCTCGGATAAACTGTTTGTAGCGGCCAATAACATTAGAGGAAAACGCGATATTAAATTTTCCGTGGTTCGATATGGAAACGTCATGGGGTCGAACGGATCAGTAATTCCTTATTTTATAAAGCGAAAAAAACAAGATGGCATTTTACCAATTACTGTAGCGGAAATGACGCGTTTTAATATCTCGCTTCAGGAAGGAGTAGACATGGTGATGCACGCCTTGGAACATGCCTGGGGAGGTGAAATTTTTGTCCCTAAAATCCCTTCTTATCGAATAACGGATGTAGCGGAAGCCATTGGACCGGATTGTGAAAAACCGATCATTGGCATCCGACCGGGTGAGAAAATTCATGAAGAGATGATCAGTTCCTCCGATTCTTTTTTCACGTATGACTTGGGTAAATATTACACCATTATCCCGCAAGCGCCGATTTGGAACCTAGCGCAATACAAAGCACATCACCAAGCCTCATGCGTACCGGAAGGTTTTTCATACAATTCCAAAGACAACCAGGAATGGGAAACGATTGACAGCCTACGGACCAAAATTAAGCAATTCGTTACCACGGACTTTTGATGTACGTTACTCAGAACCTAAAACAATGAATGAGCATTCCGGCGAAGCAAAAGGTACGGGTGGGGCTGAATTTCTATATAAAACGGCGGGACTTTTTGCTCATGTGCTTACGGTTCCACTGTTTATCATCCTTCACAAATCGACCCCAGATCCAGATTGGTCCTTTCAATTAGACCGTATTTTACTTTTTGTCGTATCCTTTATTGTAGTGGAAACGTTTTTTAAAATGTTTCGCCACGTACTCACCTTGCTTTTTATCGGACTGCTGGTGTACTTGAGCTTTGGTAGCTTGACCGGAGGATATGGATTTCATAGCGTATACCGAGATTATCAAGTAATGCTCTTTTCAATGAAGGACAATCCCAATCCGGTGGAAGTCTTATCAACCTACCTTAGACCCTTTCCCCACAAGGAAGAGATAAAAGAAGCCATTGATTACACCCACCCCAAGGTAAGATCCTTTGCCATGTCGTCGATAGCTACTCATTTTAAAGACGAAGTGGAGCGCTTCCCGAGGGACCGAAAAATCATACAGTGCTTTGCGGTCTTCAAGTCCATCAATCGAGGCTGGAATTATGTTAATGACCCGAGCCAACGGGAGTACTTTTCAAAAGCCAGTGAAACAACGCGCTATTTATCCGGGGACTGCGATGACCACAGTATTTTCATGGTAGCCTGCATTAAAGCCATTGGTGGAAGGGCAAGAATTGTCAATACCACCAACCATTTGTATCCAGAACTATTCATTGGAAGCAAAGAAGAATTGGAACGCATTCATTATTTAATTAAGAATGAGCTTTTTCCACGAGAAAGCGGACACAAGAAAATTAACTATCACGTAGACGAACAAGGAAACGTCTGGTTAAACTTGGATTACACGAGCCATCACCCGGGAGGTCCTTTTATGCATTCGGAAGTACTGGGAGTCCTTGAGTGATTTGACGGTACAGGCTGACACCGTAGCGATGGTATGCAACGTATAGAAATTTTGTCATTCCATTACGACCTGATAATTACATATCTTTGTTAAAACACGCTATTATGAAACGAACCCTTTTTTTCTATTTCGGAATCCTTTGCCTTTCGATTAATGCCCAAAACAACAAAACGAATATAAACGCATCGCAATTGGAAGAACACCTTAGCGTACTCGCGCACGATAGCATGGAGGGACGGGAAACAGGAACCATTGGGCTTGAAAAAGCAGCGCGTTATCTCATCGGACAATATAAAAAGATTGGATTAAAGCCCATTTCACCTAATGGCAGTTTTCGGCAGTGGTATAAATTACCCTACAAGGAGGACGGTATGACAAGCGATAAAGCCAGTAATATCATTGGGATGATTGAGGGCGAAACCAAACCCCAAGAATATGTTGTCATTTCTGCCCATTACGACCACATAGGAAAAACAGCTACGGATGTGTATAACGGTGCAGACGATGACGGAAGCGGTACAGCGGCCCTTTTAACCATTGCGGCGCACTTGATGGAAGAAAAAAAACAAGGACGCGGATTAGCTCGTAGCGTAGTCTTTATGGCTTTTAGTGGAGAGGAAAAAGGACTATGGGGAAGTGAATTTTTCAGCGATCACCCTACTATCTCGTTAAAGAAAACAACAGCAGATATTAACATTGATATGATTGGCCGTATCGATACAGAACGGAATAAACCCGATACCTTGAATTATGTATATGTGGTCGGACATAACAAACTGAGTTCAGACTTACATCCGCTGTTAGACCAAACAAATGCCTTGGGACATCAACTGGTATTGGATTATAAATTCGATAGCCCTTTTGATTTAGAGCGCATCTATTACCGCAGCGATCATTACAACTT
>JBJTWF010000018.1:0-20406 GCA_046081565.1 Flavobacteriales bacterium
GTTACAAGTGCTCAGGGGTGTACCAATACTTCATCGATTACCACAACAGTTGCGCCAACACCAACAATTTCAATAAATGATGCAACAATCTGTTCTGGTCAATCAACAACATTAAATGCATTATCAACCCCTGCCGGCGGAACAGTATTATGGAATACTGGACAAACCACCAGTTCGATTACTGTAAACCCAATGCAAACCACTACGTATTCCGCCACCTATACTTGGAATGGATGTTCTGCAACAGATTCAGCAACAGTTATTGTCAATCCAACACCAACGGTTTCCGTAAACAGCGACACCATTTGTAACGGAGATACAACGCTTTTAACCGCTACTCCTGATTTACCAGGGGGGTCTTTTTTATGGTCAAACAACCAAACGACACAAAGCATTAATGTTAATCCAGGACTACCCGGAACCACCTATAGCGTTGTTTATACCCTTACAGGATGTACGGCCCAGGCTGCAGGGACTGTTACGGTAAACCCTGTACCTGTATTGAGTATTGCTCCTTTGACCATGTGTTATGGCGAAACAGGAACGCTTACGGCTGTTCCAAATCTGCCAGGTGGCACATTTTTGTGGACACCAACCAATGAAACAACCAATGTTATTACGGTGGCTCCCTTAGCGTCTACGACCTTTCAAGCGCAATACACCTTGAACAATTGCGTCAGTAATACCGCTAACGGAATCGTAACGATTAAGCCTCTTCCTGACATGGATTTTAGTTTGGATACTACCTGGGGTTGCATTCCCCTTAACGTAACCATGTCCATTGATGCTCCAAATCCTGCAACAACCTATCAATGGATTTCCACGAACAATTTTTCTGGAAGTGGGCCGTCCGTCCAAAACCTATATGCCGCGGGAGGATGTTATTCTATTTTTGTAGTAGGTACCTTAAATGGTTGTGTTGACAGTGCATCTATGCTTGGGGCGGTTTGTACAGAAGGGTATCCAACCGCAGAATTTTCTTCCTCCGTTGCTGTTTTTACGGAGTCTTCCCAATCCGTTGAATTCACCAATACAAGTATTGGCGGGGTGTCGTATGTTTGGGATTTTGGCGATGGAGAGTTTTCGAGTGAATATAGTCCAACCCATATGTTTATTGGTACCCAGTCGGGCTATGAAGTTACGTTAACGGTTTCTACTGCTTTTGGCTGTTCGGATAGTACATCCATAGCCATTGGCGCACAAGTTGGGGGCTTATTTTATATTCCAAATGCCTTCACTCCAGATGGAGACCCTTATAATCCAACATTTAAACCGTTATTTCCAGTAGGTTTTGACCCGTATAATTATAATATGAAAATATACAATCGTTGGGGAGAAGTGGTTTTTGAAACCAATAACCTAGACGTTGGTTGGGATGGATCATACGGATTAGAGGGTCGGGATGTACAACCCGGAGTATATACGTATCATATTCATATAAAAATGCCCGATATAGATAAGGTAATGGTATTTACGGGTCACGTTTCTGTTGTTAGGTAGGGAAGTGCAGTAATAGCCATTTTCTTGTTACTTTTATTGTTCAAAACCATCAATTTTGGATAATAAATTCAGAATTAACATACTTTCACTTTCGGCGGGACTAATCGTTTTTGGTTTAGTATTTTACGAGTTCGTTCAGCTATTTATGTTGTACGAAAAAAACAAGGCTCAGGTAGAAAAACTCTGTAATAGAGCCTTAGATCGGGTCACGTTTCGAGTGGACAACAAAGATTATGATCGACATATTAACTTAAGTCAAGAGGATATATCAGGGTTATATAGAAAAATCCTAGAAAGTGAATTCGAAGGTGTTTTCTCAACGGAGGATTCTTTAAATATAAAAGACACAACCTTTGTCATTAATCAATCGCTGGAACCTTTTATCGTAATAAAACCAACAACTAAGGATAGCCTTTCCAAAGACTCCTTAAAAAAGATTGTTTTAATTCAAGAGGCTACGGAATTAAAGGAGTTTTTAATAGGGGCAAAGGAATTGAACCAAGAAGGGAAAGGCAGGTTAGAAATACATTTAGATTTAAAGGTAATTCAACACATCCTAGATAAAGATAAGTTGGTTGAAAAGTTAATTAGGCAGGCGATAAATGACAACAAGAATCGTTCGCCGCAAGAACGCGTAAACGTAGTATTATTGGCGTCACTATTGAGGGAAGAGCTTGATAAAGAGGATTTACCAGACGATTTTGAATTTAATGTAGTAAAGGAGGGTAAGGAAAGACAACTCATTTTATTTAATACTAGACCAGCCAATTATTCGAACGAAAAAAACACAAAAAAAGGGTATAGTAGAATTTTATTTCCTTCAGACAAGGTTAATCAAAAACTAATCCTTACGGTTTATTTTCCAGATGAACGAGCTTTTATTCTTCGAGAAATTCAAGCCTATATATTAGTAACCTTTTTGTTGGTTGTTTTAATGGTTTCTACCCTGTATTTTCTTATTAAAACCATCCTTGAACAGCGACATATATCAGAAATGAAGTCAGACTTTATTTCGAATATGACCCATGAGTTTAAAACGCCTATTTCGACCATATCCCTTGCTTGTCAGGCTTTGAAGGATAAAGACATGGTCGCTTCGGAAATTAATCCTGCTATACAACCATTTGTAACGATGATTGCAGACGAAAATAAACGCTTGGAAAACTTAGTAGAAGGAATCTTACGAAGCGCAGTACTTAACAAAGGGGACATTCTCCTACGCAAAGAAGACTTAAACATTCAAGAAATAGTGTCAAAACAGATTGAGATCGTATTATTTAAGAAAAAGGAAAATACCGAAATAGAGTTGTCGGTGGAGGGCACACCAAGGGTAATTCATGCGGATAAACTTCACGTAACCAATGTTATTGGAAACTTGTTAGATAATGCCGTAAAATATTCAAAAGGCAGCGCACATATTCGAGTTAAAATTGAGTATAATAAAAACGTCTATATCCGCGTTAAGGATCGCGGGATCGGAATTGCGAAGGAACACTTAACAAAGATTTTCGACAACTTATATCGAGTCCCAACGGGTAACATTCATAACGTTAAAGGCTTCGGGTTAGGGTTGAGTTATGTGAAAGCGATTTGTGATGCACATGGCTGGAATTTAAGTGTAAAAAGCGAGGAGCACAAAGGTTCTGAATTTATTATTGAAATAAAACAACATGCCAATTAAACGGATTATTTTAGCCGAAGACGATGAAAACTTAGGCTTACTATTAAAAACATATTTAAGTTCAAAAGGCTTTGAAGTTCTATTAGCAACTAATGGTAATCAGGCATTAAGCTTATATGAGGATAACAAAGCGGATATTGGTGCACTTTTATTGGATGTCATGATGCCAGAAAAGGATGGGTATTCTGTAGCAAAAGAAGTGCGTTTGAACGATCAATTCGTCCCCATTATTTTTATTACGGCAAAAGGGTTAAATGAGGATAAATTGAAAGGGTTTGATTTAGGCGCGGATGATTATGTCACAAAACCATTTTCCATGGATGAGCTACTAGCCAGACTAAATGCTGTCATTAGACGTTCTGGTAATGATGGTGTAAATTCTGGTCAAGTCTCGCTCGGAAAATTTGAATATGAACCCAATGAACGTAAATTAATCTTCGATGGCGTAATACGTAAATTAACCACTAAGGAGAACGCGCTCTTGAGGTTGCTAGTAGAAAACCGTAACCAAGTGATGGATCGTCAAGAAACACTTCGGGCCATTTGGGGAGACGATAATTATTTCAATGGAAGGAGCATGGATGTTTATATTGCAAAATTGAGAAAGGTATTAAGCCAAGATAAAAACATAGAAATTTTGAATATTCATGGTGTTGGCTTTAAGTTAATAATTCGATAAGATCTTTCAAATGGAGCGTAGGTTGTTGTCGGATTTAGCTCTTTCATTGTTTTTAAATCTTTTAATAAAACCACTGTCTATCTTATTTATCGATGCTGGCGTACAAAAGGCCGTTGGCAATGAAGCCTATGGAAATTATTTTGTTCTTTTCAATATCACCATCATTTTAAATATTTTTTTGGATTTAGGAATTAATAATTTTTCGGTAAGGTACATCGCGCAAAAAGGTAAAAACATTGAGGGTTTTGTAGCACAAATTTTTTCTCTAAAGCTTTTGTTATTTATTCTGTATGCTTTTTTAGTATGCGGAGTGGGAATCTTAATGAATCTTTCAACGCAGGCCTTTCAACATTTATGTTTATTAATTTTAATACAATTTATTATTCAATTTATAGCGTTTAATAGAGCGATTCTAAATGGGCAACACCGTTTTCGAGAGGAAGCAATTGTTTCCGTAACAGACCGAACCATTTTAATTCTTTTCGCAGGGGTGTTTTTGCTTTTTTTCCCGGAAAAAACAACCATTGACATCTTTATTTATACCCAATTAATCAGTTATATCATAGCCCTTTTGTTGAGTCTCCTCCTGCTTAAACAAACAATGTGGGGCACCTTGTTACTGGTTAAGCCATCATTGCCAATAGGAATCTTAAAAGAAACACTGCCCTACGCGCTCTTAATTCTTTTAATGCTGCTCTATAATCGAATGGACAGTGTGATTTTACAACAAATAAAACAAGACGGGGCTTACCAAGCAGGAATTTACGCACAAGGATTTCGGTTGTTAGATGCGCTGTATATGGTAGGGATGATTTTTGCAGGCATGCTTTATCCTGTTTTTAGTCGCATGTTACACGAAATGGATCAACGGTTGCCTGACCTCATTCAATCGTCTGCCAAAATGCTCATTGGGGGAAGTTTTGTTGTAGCTTTTGTTACCTTCTTGAATGCTGGGCATATTTTATCCTTTATTTATGGTAAAACCTTAAATCAGGATTCGGTTTTTGTTTTTCAATGCTTAATGATCTCCTTTGCTTGCATGAGTGTTAATTTTCTTTTTGGCACATTACTTACAGCCAATGCCAACCTAAAACCATTGATTATAGGTGCAAGTGTAGGGGTGTTGTCGAGTGCCCTACTAAACACCATCTTTATACCAACCTATGGTGTTAAAGCATGTGCTGTTGTTTCGATTTGCACCCAAGCACTAGTTTCTTCATTGCTTTATTTTTCATCAAGGAAGCACGTAAAAATCGGGCTTTCCGTTGAAACTAAGCACTATTTATGGCTTATGTTCATCGGACTCACGATGTTCCTATTTCTTTTATATCCAATCAATGCAAGCCTTTTTGGGTTTCTTTTTATTGTGTTAGTCGGTTTCGATTTTTTTATTCTTATTGTTTTTGAAGAAATGAACAGGAATAAAGATCTTTTAAATCCATCGCTCACTATAGGGGATTGATTTTTTAAATGCATGATTAAGCGTAACTTTGAAACGAATTAAAGCTATGAAAGAAAATAAAGAGGCACACGATTTAGAAACAAGAAGCCAAACCCTCCTACTGTTTTTATGGAACAAGCGAAGGGCTTTATCCTTAATTACCCTTTGCGCAGCGCTTATTTCTGTTGTTGTTAGTTTATTAATCAAGCCCTTGTACTTAAGCTCTGCCATAGTGTTTCCTGCAGCAACCAGCAGTGTTTCCTTCTCTGAACAGCGTAATGCTAAGGCCGCGGCCATGGATTTCGGGGAGGAGGAACAGGCAGAACAACTCGTTCAAATTCTTCAAAGTTCACGCATACGGGATAAGGTAGTAGAAGAATTTCAATTAATGAAACATTATCAAATTAATCCAAACGGAAGCAACAAATTTCATCAACTAAATGAAGCATATAACAACCATGTATCGTTTAGTAGAACTCGGTTTGGATCTATTCGAATAGATGTTTTAGATGAGGACCCTTCACTAGCGGCGAATATCGCTAACCGCATCGTAGCTTTAATTGACACGGTTAAAAATGAAATGATAGCAGAACGCACGATTCCGGCGTTTGAGGTCAATCGTAGAAAGATGGAGCAGATGACAAAGGAAAGGGATAACATTATAAACCAACTTGATAGTCTATCAAGTTTGGGCGTTATTGCCCTGGATGTTCGATCCAATCTCTTTCAAGCTTATGTAGATTCTAAAAACCCGGAAGATCGAGCCGATTTAAAGAAAAAGATTGATGCAAACATGCGCTACGGAGCGGTTTATGATGCCCTAGAATACCAGCGAAATGAGAAAACCGTTAAGTTGGAAGACTTCAAAGTTTCGTATGAACAAGCGGAATCAGACGCAAACAACAGGTTCAATCATAAATTCGTTGTTGAGAAAGCAGTAAAAGCGGATAAAAAGGACCAACCAAAGCGTTTGATCATTGTCCTTGTTTCCACGCTCTTAACGTTTATCGTTTCGATCTTTACCATGTTGTTATGGGAAAAAGTTAACGCATTGCGCGGCGCTTAATGAAAGCGTTATTGGATAAGAAAGAAATATTTCTAGGCCTTTCACTGGGCTTGGTTTTTTCCGCTTCTTGGTTACTCCATAATCCCTGGTTGTTGTTGTTGGCCATTCCCCCAGTAGTGTTGTATTTTGGTTTGTTTCAAACAAAATCACTTTTTCTGTCGTTGGCGTTTTTTGCCCCCATATCTGTTAACATCGAGGATTATACGGAAGGCATTGGACTCTTTTTACCAACGGAACCGCTTCTTTTTGGATTGTTAGTTTGGTTTATATTATTGCATTTGCAAAAACCATTGGTTGAACCTTCGTTTTTTCGGCATCCCCTTATCACCCTTCTTTTAGCGTATTTTTTATGGCTGGTTGTAAGTGCAATCGTAAGTTCAAACCCTTTAATTTCATTTAAATTTCTTCTTTCTAAATGTTGGCTTTTTATTCCTATGTTATTATGGGGAGGATATTTTTTGGGTCAGAGATCGATGCGAAATGCATTTCTATGGATGTTTACGATTTCTACTTCCCTCGTTATTTTATATACGGTATTTACCCATGCACAGTATGCTTTTGGTGAAAAAGAAAGTCATTGGGTCATGTGGCCCTTTTTTAAGGATCATACCATTTATGGAGCCATCGTTGCTTTAGTTCTTCCATTTCCTTTGATACTAATGCGCGAAAAGCAACAGGATTTATTATCCAAAGGGCTTTTATTGCTTTTTTTTATAATCGTACTAGTGGGGCTCTATTTTTCGTACACGAGGGCCGCGTGGCTAAGCGTTCTTGCCGCGGGTTTTATTTTGGTCCTGGTTTATTTTCGGGTTAAGTTTTCTATTGTTTTTACCCTTGGGTTGCTGGCATTCGTTTTAATGTTTTTTAAGTATGATGATATACAAATAGCATTGGCTAGAAATAAACAAGACCATACCACGGAATCTTTTGATCAAAGGATAAAAAGCGCCGCTAATGTTACAACCGACGCTTCGAATTTAGAGCGAATCAATCGTTGGAGTTGTGCAATACAAATGTTTAAGGAAAGACCCATTTTTGGTTTTGGACCAGGAACCTTTGCCTTTGAATATGCGCGTTTTCAAGAACCTGAAAATAAAACGATTATTTCGACCAACTTTGGGAACCTTGGAAATGCACATAGTGAGTATTTAGGGGCGCTATCAGAAACAGGAATTGTGGGGGGGGTACTTTTTGTAAGCTTTGTTTTTTTTACCATGCGGGCTTCCATTTTGCTCGTAAGAAAATCGCGAGAAACGTCATTAGAAACCCTGCCGTTAGCCATGGGAATTTTATTTTCGCTTTCAACTTATTTTGTGCATGCGTTTTTAAATAACTTTTTAGACACCGATAAAGCCGCCGTGCCTATATTTGGACTAATTGCGATGATTCTCGTTTTGGAGAAGCAATTAATGGCTGATCCATGTTAATGGATTTTGTGGCAGGGTACTTTGCCCTGAAACGCGATGAATTTCAAAATGAAGAATGGAGACATTACCCGATGAAAGCAGGGAACCAAGGCTTTGTTTGGTAAATACTTTTGCACCCGGTTTTACGGACACACTTCCTAAGTTACTGTAAACGGAACGATAGGTTCCGTGTTTAATAATGACAACGGTTCCAGCACCGGGAATACTAAATACCGAACTCACTTCACCATCAAATACAGCGCGTACGGTTGACCCGGAGGCACATGTAATATCAATTCCATTATTATTTTCAAATACATTTTTAAGCTGTGGATGAGGAACCTTACCAAACCTTCCTGTTATGGCTCCATTCGTAACGGGAGAAGGTAATGCACCTCGATTGGCTTCGAAATTATGACCGAAAACACTTCCTTCAGAGTCCATTTTGGTGGTTGTCGATTGAGCGGGAGTAGACGCCTTTTGTGTCGTTTTTGTGGTTGTATTTTTTGCCGTGTTATTTTTAGCGGTTGTACTTTTTGAATTGTTTTTAGTCGCTAACTTTTTCTTGCGTTCCGCTTCTTTTCTTTCTTCAGCAAGAATGGCATCTTGAATTTGCCTCCCAATTTTTCGTTTTTTCTCTTCATCATTCCGGAGTTGATTCATCAAAGAAACCTCGTCGTTTTTTAACTTATTGTAGCTTGCCTCTTTTTGCTTTTTATCGAGTTCAATGCGTTGTTTTTCACTTATTTTTTCGTTCGTTGCAAGCAGTTTATTGGATTTATCTTGGTGTATTGATCCCATTTGTTCCGCTAACTGAAGTTTTTTGAACGAAATTAAGGAAGCCTGTTTTGTTCTCGAACGGGTAACCTGGCGTAAAACTGCGGATCTTTTAACAGCAACATTATAGGAGTTTGCGGTCAATAAATACATTAAGTTTCCTTGCTGATTTCTTTTCTTATAGGCCTGTAATACTAATGATTTGTATTGGTTTTTTAATCGTGTAAGTTCGTAATCTAATGCGATTAATTCGTCTCCTTTTTCCACCAATTGGACATCGGCCTGTTTGATTTGATTCTCTAATAGAGCAAGCAGGTTTTCTCTGGTTTGGATTTGGTTTTCAAGTAATCTAACTTCATTTAATGAGGTTTTTGTGTTGGATTGCACTTGGCTCAACAACGCCTTCGTTTGGTTTATTTTTTTTTCAAGTTTTTGTTTTTCCTTCATTAACTTGTCTTGACCTTTTTGACCAAAGCTATAGATGAACGAAAGAAATACAAAGAGGCTAAGGGCAGTTTTCATAGTCATCCGGCATATTTAGTTCTAGTAACATAGGATTGTCAAACGTTGTTTTTCCATACGTGAATTGAATGTTTGACTCTTGGTTTTTAACCTCCAATTTCATACTTAGCGATGTTGGAAGCGCCATGGCAGAATGGAGTATATATTCCGTGTAGGATATTGAGAGGGTGATTTCATCTTCTGGTACCTTAATGCATTGATAAAGCAGGCGATGCTCCTTTTGGGAAAGCGCGTAGGTGTGAAGTCTTGTTTTATTGTTTTCCTTTTGTGTTTGATAAACCCAAAGGGTGTCTGATGTTTTTTCTTGGTTAGGGTTTTCTACGTTAAACCCAATGGGGAAGGCTAGAAGTAATTCTTCTAAATTAGTAAGGGTCAACGTTATACCAAACAAGGATTGTAATTCTTGAAGGTTTTTTTGTTCATAACATCGCTTGGTTTTATCCACATACATTATACTATCATGTGTGGCCATGGCCAAAACAACCGGGAGGTTTAAGAAGCTTACAATGAAAAACGATGCGCTGTCTTTGGTGGATTTTACGTTTGCTTTAACCGTGATAGACTTTTCATTGTTGGAATAGTTGACATCTAATTTTGTTGAGAAATATTTCCATGGTTGTTTTTGAATACTATCTAGCATTTGCCCTGAAGTAGCTAATGCCTCTATGGGTTCGGTCGCGGGAACGGATTCAATAACCACTGGCGAAACTAGTTTTTTCGCGCAAGCACTTAGACCGATTCCTGCAATCAGGAAAATAAAAACCAAGGATCGGCTCATTTGGGGATTTTTTCAAATTTTCTCATACCATGGTTTTTTTCTTCCGCTTCTTTTGCCTTACGCCAAAAAAGTGTTGCGGAATGTTCATTTCCTAATTTAGCGTGACAATCACCAATCCATTGAAAAACGAAGGACCAATAGCACCCGTCCTCCATAACGCTTGTCAAATGCGTTAACGCTTTTTCATGTTGTTGGGTTACATAGTACAGGCGTCCTTCAAGTGCCTTTACCTTTAAATCGGTTGCCCCCAGTTTATTACAGGCCGAAATCAGGGAGTCGTTGAACGCAAGGAATTGCTTGTTGTCAATGATTGCCGTAAGGGCATCTATTTTCATGGCAAGATTGTCTGGGTCCAAAGCAAAGGCTTTATTGAATGAAGCAATGGCAGAAGGAACGTTTTCTTCCGAGGCACGCGCCAAGGCTAGTTGGAATAAAAATTCTGTTTTTAAGTTCGTTTTACCGGTCACATAGTTGAGTCCAGTGGTAAGGGTTTTAACGGCCAATGCGCTTGAACCGAGTTTGTTTTTCGCTATCCCTGAGGTTAGGTAGGGAAAGGCCTGCATGGGAAAAAGCTCTATGCATTGCTCGCTTTCATGATTCAACACTTCCCATTGTTCTTCGCTAAAAAGTAAGTATAATCGTTGTTGCCAAATCGGATAAGCATTTGGGTTTATTTCTAGTGCTTTTGCATAGGCAAGTTGAGCCTTTTCGATCTCATTACATTGAACATACAAATCACCTAACAAGGTAAATCCTACCAGTTCGTTTGGATTAGCGTTTACGAAGGATTCTGTAATTTCTCGTGTTTCATTTGTACACCCAAGGCGTTGCTGAAGTTCGAGTAAGAAGCTTGACTTTTGTTCTATGGTTGGTCCGTTAAGCGCAACGGCATCCTTTAATAGGGAATAGGAATTCAAGGAGTCTGGCGAATGCAGCAAAAATTGGCCATACAACCATTTAGCCATACCATTTTCAGGATCGGTCTCACATAAGTTTTTAAGCAATGGAATGGCTTTTTGCGTATTCCCTTTTTCAAGGTAAAAATCAATAAGGGTAGAAAGAAATAATGGATCGTTTGGGAAGGCGGTATAAACCTCTGTAACATAGGATTCAGCCGCCTTTTCCTTTCCCATGACCATCAGCGTATTAAAGCGCTGGAGCGCTGTGGTTGGTGTTCGCCCCATTTTTTTTTCTTGTGCATTTAGAACGTCTAGCGCTTTTGAAAAAGCGCGAGCTTTTAGGTAATTTTCATATGCGCCGTAATAATGAATGGGATTCGGGTTTGCTCTCTCAACTAAGGTCATAAAAAGCGAGGCCGCTTGTTTAAATTCGCCTGATTGGCTGTGAATAAAGGCTAATTCAGACACATAGTATTCATTCGTTGGGTCATATTGAGTGGCTAACGTAAGGTTTTTCTTAAGTTCTACATAATTCTTTTGAACCATATTTATTTTCGCCAACAAATAATAAGAAGCACTGTGATTGGGGGCTTTTTGGATGAGTTGAAGTAGTGTTTTTTTGGAGGTTTCGTAATCTCCTTTCAAATAGGCTCTTGTCGCACTGTGGAACACTGAAATCGTACTCGCATCGAAGGACTGGGGTATAGGTTTCACCGATTTACAGGCATGTAGTCCCCAAATCACCACCAATAGGAGTAAAAGCTTTTTATTCATCGTGGGCACAATAATCACCAAGGCTTATGTCTTGTGAATGTTTCCGAAAACGTACGTTTGATCCAATCATCGAGTCGCGCAGAACTACATTTTCTAAGTAAGAATTCTTTTGAACCAAGGAGTTTTTTACGACCGAATCTTTCACAACGGTTGAATTACCCAGGCTTACGTAAGGCCCTACTACTGCGTTTTCTAGTCGAACGGATTCGCCAATAAAGCAAGGCGGTATAACGACGCTGTTTATAAAGGTTGCGTTTTGAGCGACTAAGGGTTTGTTTGCTTCGGCATCAAAAGTTAATACTTTTCGGTTTGTTTCTACCGTTGCGATTTTGTTTCCACAATCAAGCCATTCTTGAACCTCGCCCGGCTTAAAGCGCGTGCCTTTTTCGGTCAATCTTCTCAGCGCGTCGGGAAGTTGGTATTCACCGCTTTTGATGATGGCATGATCCACTAAATAATCTAGTTCGGATTTAAGGTCCTCCCCCCGACGAATGTAATAAACCCCAATCATGGCTAAATCAGAGACAAACGTTTGCGGTTTTTCGACGAATTCAATGATCTCAGAGGCCGCGTTTAATTTTACTACCCCAAAGTTCTCTGGATCATCGATTTTTTTAACCCAAAGAATCCCGTCTTCATCCTTTATCTGAAAGTTTGCTTTGAACAAGGTGTCTGCAAAGGCAATGACTACAGGCCCCTCTAACAAGGCTTCGGCACACCGAACAGCATGACCTGTTCCAAGCGGCTCGGTTTGATGAAAAATAAAACCCTCTGCATCAAAGGATGCAGAGACCTCTAATAGCTCCTCTTCCACCTCTTTGCCAAAATCACCAATTACAAACCCTATTTTTTTAACGGAGGACCCACACACAGAAATAATGTCTTCCACTAATCGATGTACAATGGGTTTTCCACCAACAGGAATTAACGGCTTTGGTACGGTTAACGTGTGGGGCCTTAGTCGGCTGCCCCTTCCAGCCATGGGAATTATTATATTCATGCGATTTATTTTTTTCCGGTACTGCCAAAGCCTTTAGCTCCGCGTTCACTTGATGTTAATGATGAAATATTGTTGAGGCTAACCGTTACCACGGGAGCGAAAACCAGTTGAGCAATTCGATCACAAGGTTGAATGACAAAAGGATTGGAGGAATGGTTGATTAATATCACACCAATCTCCCCTCGGTAATCCGCGTCAATGGTCCCTGGGCTGTTAAGCACAGTAATCCCATGTTTAAGGGCTAAGCCACTTCTCGGTCTTACTTGACACTCCAGTCCCTCTGGGATTTCTAAATGCAAACCGGTGGGAACTAGTCGAATTTCGTTGGGTTGAATTGTAATTGGTTCTGTGATACTCGCTCGCACATCCATGCCGGCCGCCCCATCGCTTGCGTATTGGGGCAATTCACACGTCCCTGCATTTTTAATTTTCACTTCCATGGCATTCTGTAGCATTCAAAAGTATAAAAATCCTTGTGCCTCATGTAATATTTAAAGAGGATTAATTAACAATGTTTCGTTCATCCATAATAAAAAGGAAATCATGTATTTTTGTCTTCGGATGTGTGACTTATAATGCCGTAGGATTTTAAGTAGGCGCTTCGGTGAAACTAAACAGAAAATATGCTTGAAATTAGTAGAATAAGGATTGAAAAAGAAGCGGTTATTGAGGCTTTGAAAAAACGTAATATTGATGCTTCAGAAACCTTAGAACAGCTATTGATCTTTGATAAAAATTGGAGGGAAAAGAAAACAGAATTAGAAAAAATACAGGAAGATTCAAACCGAATTGCGAAAGAAGTTGGAGCCTTGTTTCAGCAAGGACGGATGGACGAAGGGAATGAAATGAAGGCACGTGCTGTTCAATTGAAATCCCAGGAGGCGGAGTTGAAAGGCCAAGTGGAGCATTTTGAACAGGAAATGAGGGCACTATTATATTTGCTGCCGAATACACCCGCAAAGGATGTCGTTTCAGGAAAAAGTGCTGAGGATAATCAATTGATTACCGCACATGGAGAACCCCCGAGGTTTCCCTTTTTGGCTAAACCGCATTGGGATCTGTGTAAGGAGAAGGACCTTATTGATTTTGAGCTTGGAGTAAAAGTTACGGGCCCTGGCTTTCCTTTTTACAAAGGTAAGGGAGCGAAATTACAGCGGGCATTAATTTCTTTCTTCTTGGATGCTGCCGTAGACGCGGGTTATCAGGAATTTTTATCTCCCTTAATGGTCAACGAAGCCAGTGGAATTGGGACTGGACAATTACCAGACAAGGAGGGACAAATGTATCATGCCACAGTGGACAATTTATTTTTAATTCCTACGGCAGAAGTGCCCCTTACCAATATTTATCGTGACGTTCTCCTTCCGGATGAATCGTTTTCTATTAAACTGTGTGGTTATACGCCCTGTTTCCGTCGAGAAGCAGGTTCTTATGGCAAGGATGTCAGGGGGTTAAATCGCCTTCATCAATTTGATAAAGTTGAGATTGTTCGCATCGAAAACCCACAACACACGGCAACGGCCTTAGATGAAATGGTGGAACACGTCTCTTTACTCTTACAGAAATTAGAACTTCCTTATCGGGTTTTAAGGCTTTGTGGTGGAGACATGGGATTTGCTTCCGCAATGACCTATGATTTTGAAGTGTATTCTGCAGCCCAAGAAAAATGGCTTGAGGTAAGCTCTGTTTCTCGTTTCGACACCTTCCAATCTAACCGATTGAACTTGCGGTTCAAGGATTCGGATAAAAAAAATAAATTATGCCATACCCTTAACGGGTCCGCATTAGCCTTGCCTCGAATCCTAGCGGCACTGATTGAAAACAACCAAACGGAATCCGGAGAGATTTTGATTCCTTCGGCGTTAATTCCGTATACAGGATTTAACGTTCTTTAATTGCAATGAAGTGAAAGAGCTATATTTTATTTTTGTTACCAGTTGGCTGCTTTGTTGGGGGTGTTCATCGCCTCTCCATGAAGAAAAATCAACCGCGGTTCAAGGATTGTTAAAGAGGAATAATACTCTGTCTCAACGGTTGGCGTCCGCTTTTCCTTCGGATTTCTCCGAAAAACGGTTGGCCATGATGCAAACGGAACTAGTCATAAAAAACAAGTACGTTTCGGATACAATTGATCGTGCATTCGCTAAAGAGATGAATGATTTTAAGTTAAACCGTAAAAGCATAGGTAAACTCAACAAAGCACATCTTGTACTTAAAAAGACGCTGTCGGATGAAAAGGTACAATTAACGTTGCTTTTGGAAGACATTCAGCTGGGGCGGGGAGACCAGGAAAAGCATCAGCGGTTTATCGATCAAGAGGTACGGAATTTAAATACCCTTGAAAAGTCGATTAATGAGTTCATTTCTAAGCTGAAGGTTTTTCAAGATAAACAGCGCCAATTGGATGCAAACGTTTCTCCAATGGCAAAGCAATTATTGAACCCATAATCATGATGGCAGGAGTTCGATTGTTGGTCATTTTTATTTTCCTGCTTGGAAAGGTTGTAGCGCAGTCTGAAACGGATATTCAGCTAGCCCAACATTACTACTTGAATAATGAATTTTCCAAAGCCCAGGTGTACTACGAAAAGCTCTACGCCGTTGAGCCTTCTACCGTCTATTTCAATCGTTACTTGGATTGTCTGATTAACCAACAAGACCTCAAGGGAGCAGAAAAACTTTTTAAAAAACACCTTTCGCTGCATCCGGATGACGTATTTCTTGCCTTGCAATTTTATTTTTTTTACACCTTAAATGGGGAAACCGATAAAGCTAAAAAAATTAAACAGGACCTACAAAAAAAGAAATTTTATGACTCAAAGTTGTTTGAGGATTTTATAGCTCAATTGATAAAAAAGAAAGAGTTTGAATGGGCGAAACAAAGCATTGAAGCAATGCAAAAGACAATTCAAAATTATCCTTTTGAACTGTTGTTGGGAGATTGGTATAAGGCACAAGGCAATCTACAACAGGCCTTACAAGAATGGTTAAAAGGGGTATCAAAGTTTCCTTCGTTAAAAGAAAAGGTACAACTTGACATCGGGTCTTCTTTCGATTTCACAGAGGAATCTACAGAATTAGAGCTTATCCAACAAGCGTTTGTATCGGCATGTCAAGATGATCCAGGCAATCCGGTTTATACGGAAATGTTGATTTGGTTTTTTTTACAAAACCGCAATTTTGAAGCAGCCTATCTGCAAGTGGTCTCTTATGAGAAAAGATTTTTTGGCGACGGTTATTTTTTGATGGAATTTGGAAAAACATGTATGGAAAATGAAGCCTATACTTTTGCATCAAAGGCGTTTTCTGAGGTAATTGAATCGGGGTATAACCGAGCGAAAGATGCTGAACGGCTCCTGTTAAAATCCTACTTTGTTCAAATAACCAATGCTCGAAAGTTTACCGCTGCAGAAATTGACGATGTCATTAAAGCGTATGAAAAATCCTTGGAGAAAACTCCAAATGTAAATTTACGTTCCGAAATGTTGCTTGAGTTTGCAGAAATCCTAGGCTTTTATGCAGGAAATACCAGCCGGGCTATTGAGTTGTTGGAAAAACAGTTTGAATCGGCGGGTCTTACGGATATCAATAAGGCTAAGGCCAAGATGAAACTGGCGGATCTGTATGTATTAGTAGATCGGATATGGGATGCATCAATTTATTACATGCAACTAGACGAGGCGTTTAAATTTGAAGCCATTGGTAATGAAGCAAAATTTAAAAACGCACGAATTTTTTATTTTGATGGAGAATTTGATTATGCGCAAGCTCAGTTAGATGTGTTGAAGCAGGCAACATCTAAACTGATTAGCAACGATGCCATGCAGCTTTCATTGATGCTTTTGGAAAACTACGGACTGGACAGCAACTACGAAGCTATGTCGGCTTTTGCACGGTGCGATTTATTAATCACTCAGCATAAATATCCGCAGGCATTTCAGGAATTAGACAGCATTTTAATCGCTTTTCCAGAGGCAGAATTAGCCGATGAAATTCTCTTTTTAAAAGGTAAGGCAAACGAGAGCCAAGGAGCGTGGGAAGAGGCTAATTCCTATTATGCTGAATTGGTTTTGAATCACCCAACCTCAATATTAGCGGATGATGCGCTTTACCTAATGGGAACGATTAACTACCACCAATTAAAGAAACGGTCGGAGGCAAAGACACATTTTCTTGCCTTGATTGACAACTATCCAAGCAGTATTTTTATGGAAGAGGCAAGTCAAGTGATTCGAAAACTCAGAGGGGATAAGGAAACCAATTAAGCTTCTTTTGTGAAGGCTGAAATGCCCGTTATGTCCATTCCGGTAATCAACAAGTGAATGTCGTGGGTTCCTTCATAGGTAATCACCGACTCTAGGTTTGCCATATGACGCATCATGGAGTATTCGCTGGTGACGCCCATACCGCCGTGAATTTGTCTTGCTTCGCGCGCAATGTTTAGGGCAATTTCTACATTGTTTCGTTTCGCCATAGAGATTTGAGCAGAGGTAGCCCTACCATCGTTTCGCAATTGTCCCAAACGATAGGTTAAAAGTTGTGCTTTGGTAATTTCAGTAAGCATTTCGGCTAGCTTCTTTTGAATTAATTGAAAGGCGCCAATGGGATGTCCAAATTGTACCCGTTCTTTTGCATATCGCACGGCTTGATCGTAACAATCCATGGCAGCGCCCAAGGCCCCCCAAGCGATACCGAATCGGGCAGAATCTAAGCAACTTAATGGCGCTCCAAGCCCTGATCTTTCGGGAAGAATATTGCTTTTAGGCACACGTACATTTTCAAACACTAATTCACCAGTAGCAGAAGCGCGTAAAGAAAGTTTGCCATGCATCTCTGGTGTAGAAAACCCTTCCATGCCGCGCTCAACTAGCAACCCATGAATCCTTCCCGACTCATCTTTTGCCCAAACAACAGCAACGTGCGCAAAAGGGGCGTTAGAAATCCACATTTTTGCCCCATTTAAAACCACGTGGTCTCCATCCGCTTTAAAGTGGGTAATCATACCCCCAGGATTTGACCCAAAGTCTGGTTCGGTAAGACCAAAACACCCCATCATTTCCCCCGTGGCAAGTTTAGGCAAAAACTTATTTTTCTGTTCTTCAGAACCATATTTCCAGATCGGGTACATGACCAAAGAACTTTGAACGGATGCCGTCGAACGTAAACCCGAGTCGCAGCGTTCTAATTCTTGCATAATTAATCCATAGGAAATTTGGTCGAGCCCGGCACCCCCGTAGGATTCAGGGATGTATGGGCCAAAGGCCCCAATTTCTCCAAGCCCTTTTAATAGGTGGGTTGGGAAAGTGGCTTTTTCGTAGTGTTCATCAATGATTGGAGAAACTTCTCTTTTCACCCATTGTCTCGCGGAATCTCTTATCAGTAAATGTTCTTCGGTGTATAAATCATCTAAGGCGTAATAGTCTGGATGTTGGTATAAATCGGATTTCATTCTGATGTTTTTGCAAAGATACAAATAAAGGATTTTACCCCTGTTGCATTTTCCATTACTTTTGTATTCATGGGGTTAAATGAACGCATTGTTTGGGTGAGCCATTGGAATATTTGGGTGTTATTTATCCCCCTTGTATTTATAGCCATTGTGAATCAACGAACGACTGGAAATGTGCTCTCCGCCGTTTTGTATGCCGGCAGACAAACCACCTTCAGTGGCACGCGTTCTCGAAATAATTTGGACACACCCTCCAAACTTTTCTTATTTCTGTTCACAGCATTCGCCCTCTTTTCCTCTATGTTTCAGGCAAAAGCCGCTCACTATACCTTTGGCAATGCCATTCTTTTTTCAGCAGGAGCTTCTGTATTATGGATGGTAGACTATCTTATTATCTGGGTAATTACCCAGAATAAAAAATTCATTTCAACCTACCTTTCCAAGGGCAATTTATTATGGCATATCATGGGGGGAATGCTATTCTTTCTAAGTGTATTGGAAACATTTCTACCGTCCTATCCATTTTCATTTCTTCCGGTGGCACTAATTTTCTGTGGTTTTTTCATGGCTAGGGCGGTGTATGGATTGATGTTTTCCAATGATTATCAGTTTTCTTGGTATTATATTATTTTGTACCTTTGCGCGGTGTATTTCGTTCCGACGGCCTTGTTGTTTAGTGCATTTGGACGATTTTAGGGGCATAAAATATTAGAACTCGAGCATTTTGGCGATCAAATCCATATTAGTTTCGCAACCTAAGCCAGACGGGGAACGCTCCCCATATTACGATTTGGCCGATAAATATAAAGTCAAGATAGATTTTAGGCCTTTTATTAAGGTTGAAGGGGTAGACGTAAAGGAATTTCGTTCAACCAAAATTAACCTCGCGGATCATTCAGCAATCATTCTTACGTCCAAAGTCGCTGCAGACCATTTTTTTCGGATAGCTGAAGAAACGCGTTTTGAAGTTCCTGAGAGCATGAAGTACTTCTGTATTTCGGAAGCCGTTGCCCGTTATTTACAGAAATTTATTCCTTACCGAAAACGCAAGATTTTTTTTGGTGTACAGACCATTGAACAGCTGGCGGAGGTCATGAAAAAACACAAGAACGAACGGTATTTATTGCCTTGCACCGACATCATGAGGGATTCCATTCCAGAAACCTTGACGGAGCAAAAATTCAATTTTACGAAAGTGATTCTTTACCGAACGGTGGCCTCAGACTTGTCCGATTTGGAGGATGTTTATTATGATATGTTGGTGTTCTTCAGCCCAGGAGGAATTGAGTCCTTATTCAAGAACTTTCCGGACTTCAAACAAAACAACACGGCCATCGCTGCCTTCGGATCTACTACGGCCAATGCGGTAATGAAAAACAACCTTCGTTTGGACGTCTCTGCGCCACATCCTAAGGCGCCGTCCATGGTGGCCGCCATTGAATTGTATATCAAGGAGCAGTTGAAGAAATAAGGACTTGGTACAACTTTGCCATTCCGGCAACCGCATTTTCATTAATGATTTCAAACGCTGGAGGAATAGAAAGTTCATCGGCAACCGGATCTATAGCATAACAAACACAGTTTTTGGGCACAAATTGGAGCAATCCAGCGGCAGGATATACTTGAAGTGAGGTCCCGATGACAACGAACACCGCTGCGTTAGCCACGATTTCTATGGCTTTGTCAATCATTGGTACGGGCTCTCCAAACCAAACCACATGGGGCCTGAGGCGAAACCCTTCTGGACAACGGTCGGTATCTTGGAGTTCCCAGCCGTCGATGGGATAATACTTTTTTTCGGCATTTGGGCCACTGGACTTCGCCATCCGTATGTTTCCATGAAGGTGAAGTACGTTATGGCTGCCCCCGCGTTCATGTAAGTCATCGATGTTTTGGGTAATAACCACGACATCATAAGTGCTTTCCAAAGCCGCTATGTTACGATGGGCCTCATTCGGAGAGGCCTCCAAAACCTTTTTTCTACGCTCGTTGTAAAATGCGGAAACAAGGTCTGGGTTCTTTGCCCAAGCCTCGGGGGACGCAACATAGCGCACGTCATAGGTTTGCCAAAGCCCGTTAGTAGACCGGAAGGTATCAATCCCGCTTTCAGCACTTATGCCTGAGCCGGATAAAACAACCAACTTTTTTTTCATTATTACAGATTAATACGTTAAATTTACACAAACTTAAAATTTATAAAATGAAAAAATTGTTACTCTCAACGGCCATTTTTTTAATGGCAACGGCTGCGAGCGCCCAATTAGCTCCGGGCAGTATTGCGCCGAACTTTACGGTTACGGCCTACCAGCCATGGTTGTCCACGGCAGGTAACTCAAACAATGGAACCTATACTTTGTATGATTATTTGGACCAAGGGTATACGGTTATTTTAGATGTTTCAGCGACATGGTGTGGTCCATGCTGGAATTATCAT
>JBJTWF010000019.1:0-2100 GCA_046081565.1 Flavobacteriales bacterium
AAATCCTGCAATAATTGGATATGAATCCTGTGGATCTTGGGATCTGTTACGCGAGGGTCAAGAAGAAATTGAGGATGATCGCTTGGCCTATTTAAATCAAGAAATAGCGAGGATTTCTGGGGAAGAAGCGGTCTATCTTGAAGACTACAAAGCCCTCCATGAAATGGGGTTCAAAGGGTTTCGTACCGCCTACAAAAATCGATCAGAAGGAGCGTTGAATACGGGCGACCTTATGGAGCAATTGCATGCGATTTGTGTTTCATTGGGAATTCATTTTTTATTTTGTACCGAGGTTTTGTCCTATGAGCATCATGGTAATCATTTTATGGTCGAAACGAATCACGGTTGTTTGCCTACCAACCAGCTTGCCCTATGCACCAATGGATTCGCAGCTACCCTTGTTGATTTACCGGTGCAACCCGCGAGAGCACAAGTATTGGTAACCAACGAAATCGATGGACTCAAAATCAAAGGAACGTTTCATTTTGATTGTGGGTATTACTATTTCCGAAACTTAGGGAAACGATTGTTATTGGGTGGCGGAAGAAACCTCGATTTTTCGGGAGAAACCACGATGGATTTATCCGTTACCGAAACCATACAAAATCACCTTATCGAAGCATTGAAAACGAACATAATCCCCAGCCATTCGTTTAGTATTGATTATCAGTGGGCTGGTATTATGGGGATTGGAACGGAAAAACATCCCATTATTACCCAAGTATCACCTCAACTGTTTGTTGCTGTTAGAATGGGAGGTATGGGAGTAGCCCTTGGTAGCATGGCAGGCCTGACGTTAAGTAAGTTGATGTTGTATGGAAGATAAAATCCAAGAATTGCAAAACCCAATTGATCCGGAAAAAATTGCGGAGAACCCCGGTTTGTTGCCTTATGCTCATCATGCGGGCAGTGCAATGATAAAACCAGAGGACACCCACAAGCTCACAACAAGAGCGCTGAAATCCATGGAACATCAAACCACCGCACAGCTTAGCCAAATTTACGAACAAATTAATCTCCTTGCACAGCAGGTAAAAATCATCCAACGGCGTAAGGAATTATCGTACTTTATTTACCAATGCGAAGTGAAATTTGAACCGCTGATTGAACATACGTACTATTTGTATCGCAAAGATAATTCGTATCGCCTTTCCCTTATAGCCCCTACCGATTGGGGTCGAAGTAAAAACAACTTAAGCTACATGGCTACGGTAAAATTATTGGCCGATCACACGTGGGACATCCTCTCGGCCGCTGACGATTGGGATCAAGCGTTTGCTAGCGAATAAATACCCAGCGGTTCCCTTCGGAATGTTGCGACGAAAAGCGATACCCTCCCTCCGAAAACGCCTTGATATCTTCCAGCTCCTGAAGGTTGTTTTCAAGCACGAAACGCACCATTTTTCCTCGGGCTTGTTTGGCATACATCATGACCATTTTTGTTTTATCCCCATCGCGTTCTACAAAGGAAGGTGAGACAACGCCCGACGGTTCCCAATACGGGACAATCGCTTTACTGTATTCCTCTGAAGCTAAATTTAACAAGGTCGAAGCGCCGTCTTTTAGTTCATCAGCCAATTGCCGACCCCAAAATTGATAGAGGTTTTTATGTCGTCCCACGGATATGGCAGTTTGCATTTCAAGTCTGTAGGCGTTGATGCCATCAAAGGGTCGAAGCATGCCATATAATCCGGAGAGAATAACCAATCGGTCTTGGGCTCTTTGCAAGGCTTCGTGCGTTAATCCTTCAGGGTTTAATCCACGAAAAGCTTCCCCATCGTAACAATACAAGGCAGGAACGGAAGGATCAATGTCCCAAAGATGAAGCCGCTCTTGAAATGTATCAAAAAGATTGTCCGAGAGGCGCATGGCTTTTTGAAGCGATGGTTTTGAAAGTGATTTCAGTCGTTTGTGCAAGGTGCTTGCCTGCGACATGAAACGCGGTATGGTGATAGCCTGCTGGTTTTGAGCAAAAGCCACACGCATATTTTTCGTTGGAGAAAACAGAATTTGAAAAGCCATGTTGCTAATAATCTTTTATGAACAATTCAAATAAATTGAACATTGTAGGACAAATTTAATGTAACTTTCGGGGGTAAT
>JBJTWF010000020.1:0-2407 GCA_046081565.1 Flavobacteriales bacterium
TTTTTTGCTCTGCTTTTTCTCCTACTTTTTCATCTACCTTTTCTGCTACCGTTTCGCTAACGGTTTCAGCGGCTACTTCTCCCACTTTGTCGCTAACCGCACCGCCAACTAAGTCTCCCGCTCCATCTGCAATGCCGCCAACCGCTTCACCAACAAACAATTTCAAAATCCATTTAAATAATCGTTTCATAAGTATATTTTTTTTAGTTTAAGTAAAAATACAAATTAATCTTCACTTAATAAAATGAGAAAGTCATCGGGCTTTAAGGAAATGAGCGCTGATTTGTTCGGATTTACGTTAATCCCAAAGTTGGCGCTTGAATTATCTTTCTCGGCCATCACCCGATATCCAATGGCGGTTTCTCCGGATCGGCTTGCCCGTTCCACCAAAGAATAAAAGTTCATGGGTTCAGTAGTCTGTACGTAATGGGTGATGGGTTTTAGATAGATTTCAGACCCTTCCGATTCAAAAAGTATTTTAAAAACAGCATTCAAATCTCGGTTTTCTGCCATTTGTGCCATCATCAAACTAATGATGCTATCGCCTATGATAAAATCATCTGCCTTGGTAACCAAACCAATTTCTCGGTTGCGAAGGTCACGCATTTCGGAGACAATTTTCATATCAATGTCGTGTTGGTTACCAATGTTTCTAAGGTGTAATAACGATATCAACGTTTGCGCATCGCTCTCTTGGGTTTCTGCCTCTTGGTCACTCAATAAGATAATATGATCAAACGCTTCGGGATGGATGTCTTCTAAGGTTTTTCGGTCGGTGATTTTGCCGGACTTTACATGCACCTTCTGTCTCTTGGGGGCTAAAATTTCAGCGTCCCCCATATCGTTGTGCAAAATGGTCACTTCGGATCCCTCTGGAACGTATTCGTCTAATTCTTGAATAATCTTCGAACCATTTTTATTCCAACCGAGCATTAAGGTGCGTTCGGGTTTGGAGGCGATGACTGAAGAGCTAGTGAATAAAGATTCATTGATTTCTTTGTTGCTTGGCGCATTCATTACGATGGTGTCATCGTCCTCAGAAATGGCTATCACTCGATCGCCTGATTGAAGGGTGTATTCCATGTTCGGATTGATCAGGATTTGTCCTGTATGGGTTTGAATTCCGATGACCGAAGAGTCATTATACGCTAATAGCGCTTCATGAAAGGTTTTTCCAAAAAGTTTTTCTTCCTCTTGAAAATAAAGCTCATCGCCTTCAAATTGAAGCAAGTCCGAATAAATAACGCTTAACCCCGATTGACGACACGTTTGTGCGGTGATTCGGGCAATTAGGTCTGCGGTGTATACATAAATGGCCTCGCCATTTCCCGCTAATTCGGCCGCCTCTAAATTATCCTCGTTTTTAATTTCTGCCACCAAATTGTAGGCCCCTGCCTTCCTTTTCTGGCTGTTCGTAAAAGCCATGACCGTTTTAATTACAAAAATGTCTGCATTGTCTTTATCTGGACTCAATACAATGATCGATTTCGCTTCATCCGCGTTCACAATTTCTATCTCATGCGGAATCAGAGGGTTGCCGCTACGAACAATGAGTTTTGAAGTTTTAAAGTCACTTATTTTTCCCTTTAAATCATCTTCCATTTCCACCTTATCGCGCTCCGCAAGGACCACAATTGCCTGGTTTTTTTGATTGGCATTAGCCTCAATAAGCTGTTCTATAATGGTGTAAATTTTCTCTGACCATCCAAGGATTAACACGTGGTTTGACTCAAGCACTTTGGATTTACCTTTTTTGAGGGATTCAATCTGCTCATCTATGCCCGAGGAAATAATACCAATTAATATGGATATTAAAAAGATTCCGACGATGGTGGCCATGAAACGTACCATGCGAAAGGGCCATCCTTCGTCTCCACCCATGGTTCCAGGGTCCAGCGTGGCCATAAGGCTTTTCCATGCACCTTCAATAAAACCTAAGGGGTCGCTCGCCTCTGGTTCGGCTTTAATACCAAAAATTACGATGATAAGTCCTAATACCAAAATGGCCAATAACGAAGAAATGCCAAGCCATCGGATAACGCTCAAGGGGCCTGAAGACATCGTGTTTTCAAAATAATAACGGAGTTTTTCTTTTAAGGTTGGTTTCATGTTGGGTTCTGTTTTATCGACGGGTTACGGTTAGTTTTGCGAAAAACCCTGGGGGTAGGGTTGTACGAAAGAGTATTTTGTTAGCGGCATTGCTTCGTTTCTTCTAGCATAGTTTTTTGGTCTTCTACGTTGGCATTTTTCCATAGGGTCAAGCATTCTTTAAGTTCTTCATTTTCTGATTGCTTATCCGTATTTTGAGGAAGCATTTCCTTATCGGTAGCTTTTTTTTGAAGCGATTCAAGGTGTTTTTTTTTACAGGCACAAAGGGATCCCCCACCGCAGGACGTAAGGCTAAGGG
>JBJTWF010000021.1:0-16180 GCA_046081565.1 Flavobacteriales bacterium
GCTCGAATTTCCATATGATGTACTCTAGGGATTCATACAAGAAGCTGCGATCCTCCCTATTGTCTACTGGTTTTTTCTCAAAACTATAAGGCCCAAAAGAAGTTATCCCTTCAGTGCCGTCGATGTGAGATCTTTCATAAATGATTGAGTCGAAATCTCCGAAGATACAGCATACGGCATTGTGAATCCGAGAAAGTTGCCGGCGATGTTTGAATTCCCCTGCGACAGTGTATCGAGTCACATTATAGCCCTCGCTAGCAGTAATCGGCCACAGATTGCTCAATTTCAATGGTTGAAACGACTTGGTTGTTTTTCGCGACAAGGGTTAAGGCGCCTGCCCCCATACACGCATCCAACATGGTTGTCATTACGCCTCCATGCAAAAACCCAGGAGTTGCCAAATGTTCAGGGTTTACCGTTAATCGATATTCAACCTGACCTTCTTGAAGTACCGTTAGTTTCATTCCCAACAGGCGGGTAAATCCATTATGTTTCTCGTATTGCTCTAAAAGCGTCATACCTCGGTTGGTTTTAACCACGGAAAGAACGCATTAGATAAGAAGCGGTGTACTTCGTTGTAGTCGGGTGCATTTACCCAGCAATTGATATTCAATTTACCGGCATTGGCTTCAAATTCAGTAAAATAAAAGGCAGGTTCTGGAGTTTGAAGGATGGCTTTGTGGTCTTTAATCGTTTGGGTAACCTGACGTAGAACCTCTTGTGCATCCTCACCGTATTTAATCGGCAGTATGATATCAATCCTTCGAATATCATGTTTGGAAACGTTAACAATCGTATTGTTAATGAGCGGTCCGTTTGGCAGAATTACGGTTTTTCCATCTTGGGTATGGATATAGGTATTAAAGATTTGAATTTCCGAAACAAGTCCTGAATACGTAAGCGCGGTAATGGAATCTCCGACGCGAAAGGGTTTAAACACCAAAATCAAAATTCCACCTGCAAAATTGCTTAAGGTACCGGAGAATGCCATACCTACTGCAATTCCTGCCGCACCGAGAACCGTTACAAACGAGGTCATGGCGATACCCAATTGGCTCATGGCGGTGAGCACCACGAGGATCTTGGTGCTTATCGAAGATAAATTGACAAGAAACGTTACCAACCCTTCGTCGGTACTGCTTTTTCGAAGTACTTTTCCTATGAGGCGGGCAATTCGTTTCGCTAGCCAAAACCCAAGAACGAGAATCAGCGCTGCCAAGATTAAATTCAAACCTACCTTGGATAAATACTGAAAGATGTCTTTGTACTCATATCCAAGCAAGGTCTGAACTACCAATAAATTTCTCACTGCGTCGATTTTATTTTCGAAATTAGCAAATAATTTAGCAATCAGCCTTGGAATTAAAAATAATTGAAGGTACGAACGGAGACGTAAGGTGTTGGAAAAATTGCTTTTCTAAAGCGGAGTGCAACGCGTATTTTGAAGCGCTATCGCATGATATAACCTATCATCAAGGGGAAATCCGCTTGTTTGGTAAGACGTATAAAAAACCGAGGCTAGAGGCCTTTTTTAATGCTTCTGGTCAATCGTATACCTATTCCAATGTAAGGCTTGAAGGGCTTCCATTTCCCACCCTTTTGAAAACGCTTAAAACGCAAGTTGAAAAACGGTTAGGACAATCGTTCAATGCAGCGCTAGTGAACCTCTATCGCAATGGACTTGATTCCAATGGGTGGCATGCCGATAATGAGAGCGTTTTGGGGCCTAATCCAACGATCGGGTCTGTAAGCTTTGGAAGTACGCGAATGTTCATTCTAAAGCATAACCTTACCAAAAAAACGATAAAAATCCCGCTAGAAGACGGTGATATATTATGGATGGGTCCTAGCATTCAGCACCAATGGAAACATTGTATTCCCAAAGAACCAACCGTTCAAGAACCGAGAATAAATGTTACGTTTCGGACGCTCGTGGTATAACCGTTTACTTTTTTAACCATTTAATTAATAGGGCAAAGGAAAGTTTATGGCTGTACGAAAGAATGCCATTTTTGAATACCCTACCTGCAACGATCAGCATCAAAGCACCGACAACCATCGAGACCATCCAAGAGACTAAAATCAAAAGGTATGATGCCAAAGAAACGCCCATAGTGATTTTCACCATTGATACCACTCCCGAAGTCCATGGGAAAATGGAAAAGAAAGAAGTCCAAATAGAATCCGGATAAAGCGTGGCGTTATATCCTGCATAAATACTCAACCCAAAAAGTAACCAGATGGGAAGAATGAACTGCTGACCATCGGCATCATCCCCACTTAAGGCACCAATGATGGTAAAAAAGGAGGCATAAACCCAATACGTACTGAGAAAAAACAGGATAAAATTGGGAATTAGAAATCCGTAATTCAGTTGCTCGTAAAAAAGGGAAATGCCTTCGTTCACTTGAGCGTATCCTCCCATACCCAGTTGTTTCCACTCTTCTGGTGACATTTGAACTCCTTTAAGGTATCCCGAGAAATAATCCTCCAAAAGAACATGCTGAAAAAACCATAAGCCGAGTCCTACCAGGACAATCCAACAAAATAGCTGAAACAAGGAGGACCAAAGAACCCCGACTATTTTACCCATCATCAACTCAAAGGGCTTTACGCTAGCTAAAAGCACTTCGGAAATGCGATTCGTTTTTTCTCGTGTGATGCTTCTTGAAATGTTGGTTCCAAAAACGATAAGGAAAACAATCATAACATACCCAAGGCTATAGCCCAACCAAGAAATATCTTTCTCTGATTTATTGTACAGGTCGTTTACATCGTTGAAATGAAAATTCAGAGGCTGTTTTATCATACTATACACCTCAACATATTGGGGTCCCAAGGTATCTGAAACCAAGCACTCCTCTACCCTGCGTTCAATTTCAAACTTCATCCTAACCTTTAAGTCCACATTTGGCGTTTGGCGATAACGAACTTTAACGGTTTTATTAGAAAAAATGGCTTCGTTAATTTCCACCAAGGCATCGTATTTTTGAAATTCTTTCCCTTCCTTAAATCGATCGATATCGATATATTCCTGTCTAAACGCATAGGTTAACCCTTCCTTTCCGATGGGCTTAATTCGATTGTCCATCAATCCTGTAGGGTCTGCAACCAGCACGTTCATGGATAATACGCCTTGGTTCTTGGATTGAATATATCCATAGATAAAAACAAGGATTAGAACGGGTCCTAGGACCAACATTACATTGAACGATCGGCTTCTAAAACGTTCTAAAAACTCCCGAGAAGCGATGATAAGGCTATTCTTCATGGGAATGGGATTCTATTAAGGTAACAAAGACATCTTGCATACTCGGAATTTGTTCCTCTATCAATTCGAGTGAAAGCGCACCGGATAGCGAAGAATAGACGTCGTTAAAGGATTGATTTGCGCGGCTTCGAATGACGGCTTCGCTGTAATTATCGCTTAAGGATTTGGTTTCTATAATTTCAAAATCGGTCCACAAGGCATTGGCAAAAGCGACTCCATTTCCGCGAAATCTAATCCGAAAATCGCCATTACGGTGTTTTGAACGAAGGTCTGCGACCCGTTCATTTGCGAGCAAACGGCCTTGATGAATAAGGGCTACCTCATCGCACAATTCGTCCACGCTTTGCATGTTGTGTGTTGAAAAAATTACCGTTTTATCTTGCTGAACAAAGGCTTTGATTTCATCTAAAATCAATTGGATGTTCAGGGGATCGAAGCCACTTAACGGTTCATCCAAAATGATAACTTCAGGACCATGGATCACCGCTGCAATAAACTGTATTTTTTGCGCCATTCCTTTGGACAAAGAATCAATTCGCTTGTGTTCCCAATCGGTTATGGCTAATTTCTTTAACCAGTATTCGACGTTTGTATGGGCTTCACGGCTTGATAATCCTCTGAGTTTCGCGAGAAAAACAAGGTGGTTTTTCACGGTCATTTCCCGGTAAAGCCCCCTTTCTTCGGGTAGATACCCAAAGGAACGCACATGAGAAGGCAAAAGCGGCATGCCGTGCACCATAACCGTTCCTGAGGAAGGCGTAAGGATTTGATTTAAAATGCGAATAAGGGTGGTCTTTCCCGCACCATTCGGCCCTATGAGCCCAAAAACCTTGCCTTTTGGAACCGTAAAAGAAACCCCGTCGAGGGCTTGTTTATTGTGAAAAGATTTTTGAATATCAATCAATTCTATCATAGAACGAAACTACTCATTATTTTTAAATGCAGCCCCGAAATGCCATGGATACCTCTTGTAGCAAAGGCCTAAAAAAAGAGCAAGAGAAACCACAAGCATTACGATTGAGGTCCAAGAAAACGACATCGCGTGGGTTTTAAACATGCCATTAAGCTGAAAAGCCTGATCGCTTGAAGTAATTAATATTCCTTGAAAAAAATTATTGGCGACGTGAAAGCCATAGGCAAGTTCCAATCCGTTGTCAGCAACCGTCAAAAAAGAAAGGAAAATACCATAGAAGGCATACATGAATAGCAATCCATATCCATGGGACATGACCTCAGGATTGGAAGCATGCAACAGACCGAACAAAGTGCCCGAGAGAAGGATAGCGAACCAAGCAGAGGGAACGAGGCGATGTAGTTGTTGAAGGATTAATCCCCTGAACAGTAATTCTTCTGCGAGTACTTGAAACGGCAAGAAAAACAATAGCAGTAAGGCCGTTTTCAACCATGGCATGGGTTGAAAATTCCAATGCATTTTATCGGGTGTCAATCCAAATTCCACCCCTACAGACAGGGTCATGATTGAACCCCAAAGGAAAAAGGCAAAAACAAAGCGTTTGGTATCGATTCGCGCTCGACCCGTAAAAAGTTCATGGGTGGTTTTGGAAAAGACCCATCGTTGGAGTCCAATTAAGACCAATGCTACCGCCACAAAGGGTATCATTTGAAAAATAAAAAACCTGGTGGTCCCAAGGTAGCTTGCAACCGCCTGAATATTGGTAGGATCTATGGTTTTTGGTATCGCAAAAACAAGGGGAAGGCTTCCAAGGGTGTGCGCGAGCAGGACCATGAACAGGGTCAAGCACACCTTTGCCGGAGTGTAAGTACCCGAGGACCCCAATGTAAGGAAAGAACTCATGAAAAGTAATCCCTCATGCGCTTAAAAAAACCGCCCTCTTTTTCGTGGTCTTTAGGAAGGAAATTCGGATTGTCTTTATTTTTTTCAAACCAATCTTTTTCTTCTTTCGAAAGTTTGGTAGGAATCCAGACGTGAATATGCACAAACTGGTCTCCAGTACCATAGCCTTGAATGTTGGGCAAGCCTTTACCTCTAAGCCTCAAGACTTTTCCGCTTTGCGTACCGGGTTCAATTTTTATTTTCGCTTTTCCGCTTATCGTAGGGATTTCTATAGAGGTACCAAGAACGGCATCCCCGATGGAAACCACAGCCTCGTAATGGACGTGTTCGTTTTCCCTTTTGAGTTCTGGATGTTCTGCTTCTTCAATAACGACAATTAAATCGCCATTTACCCCATTAAAAGGACCCGCATTCCCTTTTCCCTGAACTGAAAGTTGCATGCCATCCTCAACCCCTGCTGGAATTTCAATTTCAATAATTTCCTCTTGTTTTCGCAGACCGTACTGATCGGTATCGCTCGGTTTGGAATCAATCATTTGCCCTGCACCTTGACAGCCGTGACAGGCCGACTGGGTTTGCATCGCCCCTAAGAACGTTTGGGTCATTTGGGTAATTCGCCCAGAGCCTTTACACATGGAGCACGTTTTAAACGTTACCCCATCGGCTTGGACTAGTTTATTTACTTTGATTTTTTTCTTGACCCCGTTGGCCACTTCTTCCAAGGACATTTTCATTTTGACCCGAAGATTGCTTCCTTTAACCACTCGTTTTCCACTTCGAGAGCCGCCAAAGGACCCACCAAAAGCACTTCCAAAGATATCTCCGAACTGGGAAAATATGTCATCCATGTTCATTCCACCCCCAAAACCACCTTTTAATCCGTCATGTCCAAAACGGTCGTATTGGGCACGTTTCTCGGTATTGCTCAAGACTTCATAAGCCTCAGCTGCTTCTTTAAATTTCTCTTCAGCCGACGTATCATTCGGATTCTTATCAGGGTGATATTTCAGCGCAAGTTTTCGATAGGCGCTCTTTATTTCAGCATCGTTAGCGCTTTTAGAAACGCCAAGAACATCATAGTAATCTTTTTTTTGACTCATAAATTCTTATTCTCCGACAACAACTCTGGCGTAACGAATTACCTTATCGTTTAAATAATATCCTTTCTCCACTTGGTCGATTACCTTCCCTTTTTGGGAGGGATCTTCCACCGGTATTTTCGCAATGGCTTCGTGAAGTTCATAGTCAAACGGGCTATCGATTGCTTCCATAGGTTTTAACCCTTTGCTTTGGAGTATACTTAATACTTTATTGTGTATCAGGCCAAAACCTTCTTTTAATGCAGCGGGATCATCTAAATGCTCGTTGTTGGCCATTGCCCGCTCAAAATCATCGAGTACCGGCAAAAGTACCGTGACAAGGCCTTTGGAGGCGGATAAGATCAACTCTTGCTGTTCTTTTGAACTTCTTCTCCTGTAGTTTTCAAAATCCGCATAGAGGCGAAGAAACTTTTCCTCTTGGTCTTTAAGCTTTAATTCCAGTGCTTGTAAGGGATCCAATTCCCTCTCATCTGCGCTTGACGAAGGCTCCGTGGAATCCTCCTTCGGGATTTCTGCCTCCACGGGATTTTGGTTTTCCAAGTCTTCGTTCGGGTTCATCTTAGGTTCACTTTTTCTCGCCATGTTATATTTAGAATTTAATCGCCACCTTTTTCAAATACGGTTCCAAAGGTACAATACTACCGATATGTTGTCAATTTGTCATATTTATTTATCACACTTAGGGCATGACAGCCCTTATCGGAAATTTCGACACGCTTCTACCAACTTGGTTGCCTTCGCCGCGTCGAAACGTAATTGTACCTCAGAGAATAAGGAAGATTCATCCAAAGAATGTTTGGTTGTTGCAGAAAAATGAATGGCATCCGGAGCGACTTTTTCACGAATTTTGGAAACATTAGACAGGTTGACTCCTCCACCTGCCATGATTTCAATCCTTCCTTTTGCCAGGTCTGTCATCTTTTCAAGAATAGGAATACCCGTTTCTACGGAACGAGAAAGTCCGGAAGAAAGGATGCGGTTAATTCCAATATCCATCAACCCTGTTAATTCACTTTCCCAAGCAGATACGTCATCGAACGCTCGATGAAAGGTAATTTCTTTATTCCATTGGTTTCTAATGTCTATCATAACCGATCGGTCGACTTGGTTTTTACCATCAAGGGCTCCAAATACTATCCCATGGACCTCCGTGTGCTTGAGGCGGTCGATTTCTCGTCTTATCAAGGATAATTCTTGTTCAGAATAAACAAAACCTCCTGCCCTGGGCCTTATCAAAACATGACAGTTCAACCCAAGGTCCAATCCAAGCTCAATAAACCCTATCGACGGGGTCAATCCACCTTGTTCAAGGCAGGCACAAAGTTCTACCCGATCGACTCCGAGCGTTTTGGCTTCATAGAGGGCTTCAACGCTTGCGGTACACAACTCAATTTTCATAGTTAAATAAAATCCAAAAGTGGTAAATTTTAGGAAGTCAAAAAAACAATGGTTAGTTTATTATATTTTTGCAAGTAAAATGAAGTGCCATGTTGAATAACGATTCCCAACCTACGCTAGCCCCATCCCAAGAACTAGCCTTTGAGGAATTTCAAGCCGAAGTATTAGCAGATTATCGGTTGGCATTAATATCCCGAGAGGCTTCACTTCTTGGTAGAAAGGAGGTTCTTACGGGAAAGGCGAAATTTGGAATTTTCGGGGATGGTAAAGAATTAGCACAATTAGCGCTTGCAAAGTATTTCAAACCAGGAGACTTTAGGTCGGGTTACTATCGAGACCAAACCTGGATGATGGCCATTGGAGCACTAAATGTACAAGCCTATTTTTCAGGGCTTTACGCCCATACCGATGTGTCCGTAGAACCTCAATCCGCCGGGCGTCAAATGGGAGGACATTTTGCTACCCGAAATCTAGATGAACATGGTCAATGGAAAAATTTAACGCAGCAAAAAAATAGTTCAGCGGATATCTCACCGACTGCAGGCCAAATGCCACGTTTGTTAGGATTGGCTCTTGCATCGAAGATATATCGAAACAATCCGGCATTGCACACCAGCGAGTTCCAACAATTTTCTATCGAAGGAAATGAGGTTGCTTTTGGTTCGATTGGTGATGCCTCTACGTCTGAAGGGCCGTTTTGGGAAACCCTCAATGCGGCAGGGGTGTTACAAGTTCCGATGGTAATGTCCGTTTGGGATGACGGTTTTGGAATTTCTGTTCCCAGAGAACTTCAAACCACAAAAAACAGCATTTCGGAGGCCTTGGCAGGTTTTCAACGAACGGCTGAAACTCCTGGTTTTGAGATATTCACGACCAAGGGATGGGATTACGCACATTTGTGTGAGACCTATGAAAAAGCAGTGCATTTAGCACGGACCGAACATGTACCCGTTTTGGTTCACGTGCAGGAAGTAAATCAACCGCAAGGTCACTCCACGTCTGGATCGCATGAGCGATACAAGAGCGCCGAGCGCATGGAATGGGAAAAAACCCATGATTGTATTGCTAAGTTCAAGGAATGGATTCTTTCTTTTGATGGCGGTCCAGAACCTTTGGCAACGGTAGAACAACTGGAACATTTTGCGGAGCAAGCCAAAGAAGAAGTTAAAGAATCGAAAAACAAAGCGTGGGCTTTATACACGGAAGACATTAAAAAAGAAAGCTTGTCGTTGGAAGGCATTCTTAGTGCATTGATACAGGAAGGAACCTTGAGCCATTCATTTCAAGAGGAACTGGATGCTTTGATAAAAAACCGAGAACCTCAACGCAAGGACGTTTTTTCATTGGCGCGACGTGCCCTTCGAAGTCTACGCAGCATAGAATCACCCAATAAAACGGAATTAAATCAATGGCTAAATCATAAAAAAGAAGAAAGCCACGACCGTTATTCTTCTTACCTCTACAGTGAATCAAACCAACGCGTTGGAAATATTTCTAACGTTGCGCCGAGTTACGATGCCGATGCTCCCATGGAGGATGGCAGAATCATTTTACGGGAGAACTACCGTAAGTTATTAGAAAAGTATCCAAACCTGTTGGTATTTGGTGAAGATGCGGGTAAAATTGGTGGTGTAAATCAATCGTTAGAAGGGCTACAAGAAACCTTTGGGGAATTACGGGTATTCGACACGGGAATTCGTGAATGCACGATCATCGGTCAAGGAATCGGGATGGCCATGCGAGGCCTTCGTCCGATCGCCGAGATCCAATATTTGGATTACCTGTTGTATGCGATACAAATATTGTCTGACGATCTCGCTACCGTACAATACCGAACCAAAGGAGGACAGAAAGCACCCCTTATCATCAGTACACGGGGTCATCGCTTAGAAGGCGTTTGGCACAGTGGCTCTCCCATGGGAATGATCATCAACGCCTTAAGAGGCATTCATGTTTGTGTTCCTCGAAACATGACCAAAGCGGCTGGATTTTACAACACCTTGATGGAGGCGGATGAACCGGCATTAGTAATTGAACCGCTAAATGGTTATCGAACGAAAGAAAAAATGCCTAATAACTTAGGGGAATTTAAACTACCCCTCGGACAGGTGGAATGTCTAAAGGAAGGAGAGGACATTACCGTTGTTTCCTATGGTTCGACCTTAAACGTATGTCTCCAAGCGTTACCGGCTATTGAAAACCTAGGGATATCAGTAGAACTTATTGATATACAAACTCTTTTGCCTTTCGACTTAACGCATGACATTAAAAAATCGCTCGCCAAAACGAATCGCTTATTGATAATTGATGAGGACGTTTCCGCTGGAGCAACGGCTTATCTTTTGGAGAAAATTTTAGTGGAACAAGGAGGGTATTATTCTTTAGATGAGGCCCCAAAAACCTTGAGTGCAAAAGACCATCGTCCGGCCTATGGGAGCGATGGGGATTACTTTTCCAAGCCGAGTATTGACGACATTATCGAAGCCGTATATGAAATGATGTCCTTGTCGGATCCAAACGCTTTTCCTCGATTATAACCAATGCAACTTGCCGCTTACCTTGAGCATTGGAAAAAAGCCTTATTGGGTGGAATTTATCCTGAAAACTATTTAGAATACTTACGCTTGAATGAGGTTCGGTTTAATCGAATTTTGAAACAATTCCTTCCATCCGGCGATTTTTTAGCCTCCGCATATCAGGTTTCAATACCTACCCATTGGATCATCATCACCGAACCCTGGTGTGGGGATGCAGCGCAAAACCTTCCAATCCTCCTGAAACTAATCGAAGCCGTTCCAAACGCAACGTATACTCTTGAACTGAGGGATCATGGCACCTTAATCGAGCAATACCTAACCAATGGAGCCAAAGGTATTCCAAAACTTATTGTACGCAATGAACGCCACGAGGACCTTTTTACATGGGGTCCGCGTCCAGAAGAAGCGCAAGCACTGTATGTAGCAAAAAAAGAGGAAGGACAAGGCATGGAAGTACTTCATCAAGCCTTGCATCATTGGTATGCGCAAGACAAAGGAACGCATTTGACTACGGAAATACAGGAGAACATCACTAAGTACCTCTTGTAAATTGACTTTAATCAAATTACAAAATTCGGTAGCGGCAATTAAAACCGTACCGTCCAATCGTACGGCATCCTCATTTGAATGCCCATTTTAGATTCAAGGCTTTTGAGTTTTTCATAACTTTCTATAAACACCCTTGGCATCGAATCGTCCAATCCCCTTGCGCCTATACTATTTTCGTCCTCCTCGACATCGTTTAATACGTTTCCCCAAAACTCATCTTTTACCTTTGGATAGTAAACCACTGGAGCTTCTTTATCCCCAATGGATGCCTTGGCAAAAGCAATTGCGTCTTCCAGTCCACCCAATTGGTCAACTAATTTAAGGTTCAACGCATCTACGCCGCTCCAAACCCTACCTCTGGCAATACTTTTGATTTGAGCCAAAGGGATTTTACGGCCTTTCGCCACCCTGTCCAGAAACTGTGTATAAATCGCGTTTACCTCGGTTTGGACAACGGATAATTCAAAGGGGTTTAGTTTTTTATTTATACTCATAACACCATGACGGTTTGTTTGAACGGTATCAAAGGTGATCCCAAGCTTATTGGAGAACATTTTTCCCGTGTAAGGAATCATACCAAAAACACCGATGGATCCGGTAACAGTTGTGGGCTCACAAAAGATTACATCTCCAGCGCTTGCCATGTAGTATCCTCCTGATGCGGCCACATCTCCCATGGAAACAACTACTTTTTTCTTTCCTTTGAGTAAGGTAATTTCACGCCAAATTTCCTCGCTTGCCAATGCACTACCACCAGGACTATTGATTCGCAAAACCACCGCTTTTATAGAATCGTTATTTCGTATTTCCTTTAACTGTTTGCACAGCTTTACACTGTTTATGCCCCTGCCCTCCGTAGCAATTTCACCTTCCGCGATAATAACAGCGATGGTATTTGATTCGGTTTGCGCTAGTAGTTGGTCCGATTTAAAACGTTCGCGGGCATAGGTTTCAAAAGGAACAAAATTCAACTCTTTTTCGGAGGCAATGTTTAACGACTTAACCCATTTGTCATTCATTTCATCGGCATAGGCTAACCCATCAATAAGCTTAACCCTAAGAGCCTCATTTGCATTGGAGATTCTCATTTCATCCAACCATTGATTCCAGTCTTGTTCTTTTATGCCTCTACTCGAACAAATATCTTGGGAAATTTGATGCCACATAGAAGCCAAAAGGACCTTAGATTGGAGTTTTGCTGAATCGCTTAATTGGGTGAGGAAAAAGGGTTCCACAGCACTTTTAAAATCATTATCCTGACCGCGTATGACCTGAACTTCAACGTCTAGGGTATCTAACAGGCGTTTGAAAAACATGAATTCCCCACCAAGACCAGTTAAAATGAAATTAGTTGTGGGAAAAGCGTACGTTTTTTCTCCGGCAGAACCTATGTAAAATTCAACTTGAGAAATTTGTTCCCCTTGGTAATACGTGAAAACTTTTTTCTTCGAATTCTTCCTGAATGCAAGAATTGCGTTGCGAATGGAACGTGCCGTGGATATACCGCATTGAATGTTGCCTATATCAATGTACAAAGCCTTAATTTTATCTTCCTTTTCGGCTGCTTGAAGGGCATGCTGAATATCAGGGAGACCCAAACTCTTGTTAATTTGTAGGGCACTAAGGTTAACATCAAACATGCTTTTCTCGCCAATTTTACCTTCTAATTTTAAATGTAAGATGCTATTTTCCTTGAGCGCGATGGCATCGGGTTCCAATCCACTGATGATTCCACCCGCAATAGCTCCAATAAGGAATAAAATGAATAGAAAACCTATAGAGGAAACCGAAAGGATCGCTAGGAAAGACGACCAAAATAGTCTTTTAAACGGTACTTTATTATTTTCATCCATGGTCTTATTTATTTAAAATTTGTTTAATGCTCATAGGCAATTGAAATGGATTAAAATGCATTGTTAATCGGACTGAACTTTTATAATTACTGTATAAGTCTCCCATATTAGTAGATTGCACCAGTGGGAAATATACCCCGAAAATCCCACCTAAATTTATTCCCAATCCTGCGGTGTAAAGCATCGAAGCACGAATGCCATCATCGTACAGCCCAAGGTCTCCATACGCTACAAAAAGGTTTGGATTGATGGGCAGCTGAACGGTAGCGTTGATGCTTGTCGCCCAATAATTCGACATGCGAAGGAAATCGCTTGCGGTTCGAAATCCTCCCATGTTGTTGGCGTATTGGCTTCCTGAGACGGTCGCTCGATTAAAAAAGTAATGTTCCGCGAAAATATCTTGATATCCTGCAGCACCAAACATAGAAATTGCGTATCTACCCATGGTGTTGTAATAGGAAGATCCAGGATTATAAGAAAGGTTATATCCCCCATACCATCGCAATTGAATTGCACGCGTCTTCGCACGATCGATATAATTCCATCGTACCACTTGCGTAGCAGAAAGGCGTTTGAAACCCGTCTCAACGCTTACAGCGTTTGACGTTCCCCAAACCCCTTCGAACTGGAGGTTGGTCTGATGGTCAACCTTACGTGAAATTTTACCGTAGGTGTATGTGATTTTACCCCCCCCACTCACGGGTTCTTTCATTTAAAAACTCATCTTGTCGAGCCAATCCCTTAAACAAAAGTTCATGCAACACCCCTTTTTTTCGACGGGTCGATTGAAGGTTCATTCTTAGGTAAGGCGTTGCTGCTAAATAGTAGGATTGATTTGCAGACTTCGGATCGTCATCGATACCAAAGGACTTTACACTTATTCCCAATTTCATAGGGCCCAATCCCTTCCCTGGGAAAAAAGTTTTTCCTATTTCGGCAACTCCCCCTGGGCGATTCCTTCCAAAGGAATACATGGGAGCAATAAAATATTGAATAGGGTTGAATGGTATACCGAAATTATGCACAGCCACACCAAGCATAGCACGATCCGAATGATTAAAAGCCATCATTGGAAGCCAAAACACCTTTCTAGTACCCCATTCATTATCCCCGAATCCAAACTCAACGGATAGAGGTTCCTGTTTTCTTCCAATCAGGCGATCTACCCGACAAAGGTTATTGGTTCGATTTATTTCTGGAATGTTTCGATCGGGATCAATCGCAAAGGAAACGATGGATTTATCTCCATTAAAGAATAGGGTACTTTTCTTGTCTTTGGGATTTGTCCATTGGGTTTCAAGCGCGCGACCATCGGCGGCCAAGGAACTGACGGCGATTGGCCCCTTAACGGACGAACGATTTTTTACTTTTACGTTGTAAACATTCACCGCTTCAATCCACTTTGCCTTGGAAAGATGATAGTCCATGGTGCGTGTGGTTTTAATTAAATCCTCAAACAACCAATCCAAATTTCGAGCAGACACAGCCTCTAGCACCCGTTTCATATCTTCGGGATATGGATGTTTAAATTGGAATAACTCGTAATAGCGTTGCATGCATTGATCGTATAAATTATCCCCAAGGTATGCCCGTAAATACTGAAACACTAACCCCGTTTTCTGATACATGATCATCCCATAATTGGTTGAACTAAAGTCTGCTGAATGGGTTTCAATGGGTTGATCGGCCCCAATCATCGCCAAGGTTCGGTAGCTTATATCTCCCATGTCGTGGTGATCTAGATCGTTTAGGTGTAATTTTCCGCCCAAAACCATATCTGACATTTGTTGATTGTTGGGATACTTCGTTGCTACATAACGCATTTCATTTGCGGTATTCATTCCTTCATCCATCCATCCATGTTGTCGTTCATTGGAGCCTAATATGCCATAAAACCAGTTATGACCAACCTCATGTACGATAACAATTTCCAATTCTAAGGGTGACGATGCATTACCGATCACTGTGATCATGGGGTATTCCATCCCACCGCCAGCGCTTATGGTACCATCCACAGCGGTAACCGCCGAATAGGGATAATCTCCATTCCATTTTGAATAGTAGAACGTTCCATCGTTGATGTATTGGATTGCATCTTTCCACAAGGCAGCATTAGCCGGAGTAAAAAGGGCCCAAGTGGTCACCTCCCTACCCGAATGAGGTAAGGACACTTTTCCTTTGAGCACTTGATATCGTTTATCGGCAAACCAGGCAAAATCGTGGACATTATCTTGTGTAAAGCGAACGGTTTTCCATTCATTGGACGAGGGCGGAAAGGAATCTCGAATGTTTCCCGGAGGTAGGGCAAGAATGTTTTCCATATTTGCTTTGGTTTCCTCTGCTAATGTGTTTAAGAATTGTTGTTCTGAAACCGTTTGGAGATCGCCGGTTGCATTTAAAACATAATTCTTCGGTAAGGTTATCGAAACGTCAAAGGAACCAAATTCTGAATAAAATTCTCCTTGATTGAGGTATGGTATAGGGTGCCACCCTTTGTGATCGTATACGGCAGGTTTGGGATACCATTGGGTAATTTGATACGATTGACCAATGTGTCCAAGCCTTGAAATGGATCCGGAAGGGATTTTCACGACAAACGGCGTTGAAACGGTTAGTTTCTCTCCAGACCCTAAGGGTTTGGGTAATTTGATGTGAACGATATCGCGATGCGAGGGATCAAAATTCCAAGTCACGGGTGCACCATTGATGGTAAAGGCTAAAGCCGAAATCCCCCCCCACTTGGCGGTATCGATGATTGAAAGGTTTTTTCCCCCGTTGGCTAATTGATTCGCCAAGGCGCTCTTAGTCGGTTGATAGGCATTTGGCCAAACATGTATGTAAAGTGAATCCAATGACGTTGGGGCATTGTTGATATAATCAAACGCGATGTCGCCATAGAGCCTATGGGTTTTATCGTCTAGTTTTACAGAAATACGATAATCAACTTGCTGTTGCCAGTACTGTGCCTGTGTAAAATGTAGGACCCCAAAAAGAAAAAGAAAGAGAAAAAGAAAACTAATACGCATAATTAGTAATTAAGTTAAAGACGAACACGTTTAAATCCAACCTAAAATTACTGATTTATTTACGGGTTTCAGAAAAAAAAAAGGCCGTCAGAGACGGCCTTTCGCTTAGCTATTGAAATTCCTATTTCACTATTAATTTTGAAATCACTTGGTTATCATTTTGGGACAAGGTCACGAAATAGGTGCCCGGTGCCCAAGTGGTTGCCGCAATCGTGGTTCCATTAGAAATGTGCTTTAATGTTACCAATAATTTACCGGTAACATCACGAATTTGAAGATCAAATTTCTCCGATGTTGAAACGGAAATCGTTACATCACCTGCGGTAGGATTTGGAATTAATGACAGGGAAAGCGTTGATGCATCCGTTAAACTGGCGTAATTATCCATTCCATCACAATTTTCATCGATTCCATTGTCGATAATTTCGGTCGCGCCGGGATAAATGGTTGAATCTGAATCATCGCAATCACCACCAATTAATGACCATTCAGGAACAATGGAATCACAATATTGCATATCTACTTCTGATCCAAATCCGTCACCGTCCAAATCCTCATAGAATGTAACCGTAGGAAGTCCTTCGTCCTCATTCCCATCGCAATTGTTATCAATTCCATCGCAAATTTCCT
>JBJTWF010000022.1:0-6583 GCA_046081565.1 Flavobacteriales bacterium
TTTCCTGTGAACGAGCTATGCCTAAGGATTCAATCGTTTCGGATGTTTCTCGTATGCCTGCCGTATCCATGAGTCGAAAGACCATTCCATCAATGCGTATCGTCGCCTCTATTACATCTCGAGTGGTTCCTGGAATCTCACTTACAATGGCGCGATCCTCCCCCAATAAACGATTCAAGAGGGAACTTTTCCCCGCATTGGGTGCACCAACAATGGCTACAGGCACCCCCTCTTTCATCGCATTTCCGAAGGAAAAACTATCCATAAGGCGCGTAACTTTCCCTGAAACCTCGGAAACCAAATCCAGCAAGGTCGTTCGATCCGCAAACGCCACGTCCTCTTCGCCAAAGTCCAATTCTAACTCCAAGAGGCTTGCAAATTCAATGAGTTTTTCACGTAGGCCCTGAAGTTCATGGGAAAAGCCCCCGCGCAATTGATTAAAGGCAACTGCGTGAGATTGTCGGCTATTGGATGCGATAAGATCGGCCACGGCCTCCGCTTGAGAGAGGTCCATTTTCCCATTGGCAAAAGCCCGTTGAGTGAATTCTCCCGGTTCTGCCATCCGCGCTCCTGATGCCGTTAATGCCTGGAGAATGCTTTGCTGTATATACGTCGAACCGTGGCAATGAAGTTCTACGGTCTCCTCGCCCGTAAAACTTTTACCCTCTTCGAAATAGGCCAAAAGTATCTCGTCAATCGGTTCGGAGGATTGCGATTTGAACAAGGTTAGGTGCAGGGAGTGACTTGTAATATGAGAAAGGTTTTTGCCAACATGTTTTTGGACCAAGGCCTTGGCGGATGGGCCTGAAATTCGAATTACCGAAAGGGCTCCCGTTCCTCCCGTCGCAAGGGCAACAATCGTATCATTTACCATGCGCTAAAGGTACGCTTTCTAATGAACAACTCATGGTGTTAGCAGGGTTGTCCAGTCTGGAGACTGCTCTTCTTTTCGCGTGTAGGCAGGTATTATTCCCTTCGATTCTAAAAAAGAACGGGTACTATCACCCCAAGCGATGGCCCGGGCATCTTTGGGAAAATCATTGACCTGAAGAAAGGCTTCTGCATTGCTAGGGCTCGTAAAAATATAAATCGAACAGAGGGGAACTTTTGTGGGTAAAAGGAGGGTTTCGTATACGGAGACCACTTCTTTCTGTGCCTCTGGAAAAACCTTGGACACGCTTCCAAGGCTCCGGTCGGAAACGGGAAATAACACGGATTTTTGTCCAACCCATGCGTTAAATTCCTGTGCGGTGCGTGCGGGGTTACCTGGGGTGTTTCCCTGCCAATTCACCCGGGAAAGGTGTTTGGCGGTTCCGTGGGAATAGCAAGCGACCAGTACTTCAGGCCGAATTAGCGCTTTGCCATAGGCGTAGGACCTTGGGCTGCTGAAGAAGATTACTTCATAGGGTTTCCTTGGGGTGTTTTGAAGCGCGTTAAAGGCGATAAGGGGGTGTGCAATGAGTTCAATGGAAAGCGCTTGCGTGGCTTGCATTAGGGGAAGATTCGCCGTGGATTCTGCAGAAAAAAAAACACGCATTACAAAGCGTTGAGCGTTGAAACAATGGTTTGAACTAAGGGTTGATCCTTTTCCAGGGAAAACGTAAATAGCACCGCCGGGTCTTGTTTTGATTTACCATAGGCCACATGAACCGATTCTCCATCGTTGTACACACCCAACGGCAATTGACAACCCCCATCCATGTTTTTCAGCACTTCTCGTTCGATTGCAATGGCGTTTTCTGCGGCGACATAGTTTAGTTTTCTAACCCAAGCGTAGGTGCTTTCGTCCTTTTCTCGAACTTGTAGGCCCAACACCCCTTGCGCTGGTGCAGGAACAAAGGTTTTAGGGTCCAAGGTTAGGGACATCAAATCCCTTGTGTCTAACCCAAGTCGGGATACCCCGGCCTTGGCCAACACAATGGCATCGTAGGCGCCGCGTCTCAGTTTCTCGATTCGCGTTGGTACGTTGCCGCGAAGTTCTTTCAAGACAATATCGTTTCGAAAATGCCTCAAAATGCTTTGTCGTCGTGCTGAACTGGTTCCAACGATGGCGTCTATCTTCAGTCCTAGGGGCTGTGCGGGATCGTGAGCCTCGGGACGAATGAGCAACAAATCCCTTGGGTCTTCGCGTTCAGATACGGCGGCTATTACCAGCCCAGAAGGGGGAGTGGTTTCTAGGTCTTTGTGGGAATGCACGGCTAAATCAATGGATTGATCGAGCAATGCTGACTCAATTTCTTTGGTAAAAAATCCTTTCCCTTCTAGTTTATCGAAACTTAAATCTTGGATGCGGTCGCCTTGGGTTTGAATAATATTTAGTTCAACAGTGCATCCCAGGGCCTCCAATTGTGCTTTAACATGGTTGGCTTGCCAAAGGGCAAGATCGCTGCCTCGCGTACCAATACGTATGTGGGCGTTAGGCATGTTTAACCAAGATTTCTTTTGCCAATTTCATAGGGCCAGCGATGTATTTTTTTTCCATGTAGCCCAACACCCGCTCGAGTACTTCACGGGATTGGGGATCAAGCGCATTGACTTCTGTTTTAAACACTTCGTTCACGGCATCGGATTTAATGCGTTTTATTTCCTCGGGTACCGCACGCATGGCCAATTCTACATGACGAATCTGAAGCACTTCTAAAAAGGCCGATCGTGATTCATTAAAGATACGTTCGACTTCTTCCAACGATTTGCCTCGTTCTTGTAGGTTTTCATTCGAAATTTTCTGTAAAAGATCGACAGATATGTGATGTACGGAATGTTGTTGTAAAACCGAGGGATCAAGGTCTTGGGGGATCGCCATATCGATGACGGTTTTCGTTTGTGGTTCGCCCTGGAGTAATTGGCTGTAAATTTCACGGGTAATTATGTGATGGTCCGCCCCGGTACAGGTAATGATGACATCAAACCCTTTGGAATAGGTTGTTAAATCGGCGAGGGGAAAGGCGGAACCACCAAATTCCTCGGCCAACAAAATCGCCTTGGACAACGTTCGATTAAACAGGGTGAAATTCCGATAGCCGTGTTTTTTCAGAAAGCGTCCCATGGTCGTATTGGTAACACCAGCTCCAACAATTAATAATCGGGCATCCAGCGGGATGTGTAATTTTCTCAATTGCTGATAGGCTAAGGAAACAACGGAAACGGGTTTGGTCGCAATCGAGGTCCGCGTGTATACTTTTTTCGCCGTTTCAACGACGTGTCTATTGATGATACGCAACAAATCTCCCGTCAGTCCTACCGCAGCACAATGCTCATAGGCTTGTCTTACTTGGGTAATGATTTCTCGTTCACCGATAATCATGGAATCGACTGAAGCGGCAACAGACATGGCGTGATCTACGGCCTGCATTCCTTGATAGTGTTCCACATGAACAACGTACGATCGTAAATCTTGAGCGTCCATTTCGGGGTAAAGGGCGGACAAAAAAGAAACCATAAACGTAAGGTTTACGGCTTCCGAAGTTACCAAGCTAAATTCAACCCGGTTGCAGGTCGAGAGCATGAGCAGTTCCTGAAGGTTAAACGCATTCTTGATGGGGTGAAGGCGAAAGGCTTGGTCGTCTTGGGTAATGTGAAGCAGGCCCACTTTAGCAACCTCAAAATTTCGATGGGTAAATGCAATGGTATGCAAGTTATTCAACACCTCTTTCGCCATATTCTGCTTCTAGTCGGACAAATTTCAGCATTAACCTAAGGTTAATTGTCATAAAATTGTCATATTTCAGGAATTTAGAAAGATTCCGATTTAAGGGGTGGTCTGTGGGGCGTCTTGGCACAATTCAACCAGCAGTTTTTCGCTCGATTTGGGGTGTAAGAAAGCGATGAGTTTTCCGTCCGCCCCAGCTTTTGGTACGCGATGAATCAGTTCAAAGCCCTCGCTTACGAGGCGCGCGATTTCGTCTTCAATGTTGTTGGTTTCGAAGGCTACATGATGGAACCCTTTCCCCTTGGTTTCCAGAAATTTAGCGATGGGTGATTCCGTATTTGTCGCTTCCAATAATTCTATTTTATTTGGCCCAACGGAAAAAAAGGCTGTGTTTACTCCTTCGCTGGCCACGCTTTCTTGTTTATAACAAGGGGTATTCAACAATTTTTCGAAAACAGGAATGCTTTGTTCTAGTGACTCCACGGCAATTCCCAAGTGTTCTATTCGTAAGAGCATCAGTATTTTATTATTTTTTCAGATTTGTTGTCGAAATTGATGTAGTATATGCCATTAAGTAAACTCGAGCAATTAATTTGACTGTCATATCCTTTAATGAGGAGATTGCCATAGGCATCATAAAGTTCGAATTTGGTTTTTGCGGCCTTTCCGTTGGTTTTAAAATAGAGCATGCTTTTTACCTTTGCCGGTGTTTTAATTACGGCGGGTTGGGAGGCTTGGAAGGTGACAGGTTGTGAGCTTCTGGTTTGACCGGTGTTGTCAATTTGCGAAATCCTAATTTTGTTTTTTCCACTGGTAGGTATAATGCTAAGGGTATAGGTGTTCGCTGAACGGGTTCCTTTCCCTTGCACTTCACCGGCAGCAACCCATCGACCCCACTTAAATTGTTCGACCATGAAATTGAGTTTTCCCGACTCATTGCTCGCCACCCAGGTCACTTTACCTGTGGGCGTAGCGCTCAACGAGTTGATGACGAACGTGCTAAGGGGAAGCAGCACTTCTGGATTAACAAAACGAGGGGAACATTCTGCGCCATGGTCGAGTTCCACAAAGATTTCATCTCCCTTTTTTAAATCGAATAGAGCGAGGTTTATTTCGACATAATCGGATTGAATGCTGGCAGGGAGTACGTTACCGTTGACTAGCACCTTTTGTACACAATAGCCGTATCCGTCTGCTTTGATCGGATTGGAAATAAAGAGGTTGAGCCCCTGATAATATCCCCCCAGTGACAACACTTGGTCTTGTGCAACACCATACCCAACGCAACTCACAAGGAGCACGAACACGCAACGATGAAGCGAACGGGACAACATAGACACAATATTACTCGCTTCTTTTGGAAATCGCAACTTAGCAATTAAAAATGTACCTTTGGTTCTGTATTCATTTAACCCTTTTTTATGTCGTATTCCATTTTTAAAGCCTTGCACATTGTGTTTATGGTTAGCTGGTTTGCAGGCTTATTTTACATGGTTCGGTTGTTTATTTACCATACGGAAGCCGATTCCAAAGACGAGCCCGAACGAGGGATACTGATACGACAATTCGCCATAATGGAAAAAAAGCTTTGGTGGATAATTACTACGCCGGCCATGGCCCTTACCGTACTTTTTGGTCTTCTTATGTTGGGGGCGAATCCGGGCTTACTTGGGTCGCTTTATATGATCATTAAGTTGGGCTTCGTCGGGCTTTTATTGGTCTATCATTTTATTTCCCAAAAAATTTATAATGATTTGGGGAGAGGCAAGTTTCTGTGGAGTTCCTCTGCCTTGCGGGTGTGGAACGAGGTGGCTACGCTCTTATTAGTCATCATTGTCTTTGTTATCGTACTTAAAAGTGCTACGAATTGGATCTACGCTTCCATTGGATTTTTTGCAGTTGGCTTGCTCTTGCTTTTGGCGATTCGTATGTACGAATCCCTTAGAAACAAAGACCAAGCGATGCAACGAATAAAAAAGGAAAAATTACACGATAAAAACGGTCATGATGTGTCGGCTTAGTTGAAAGATTTGTTACCTTTGCGTCAAAATTTGGAACAAATAATTGCTGAATGAGTTTTTTGCTACGCACCCTACTCTTTTTCTTTGCTCTTTCCTGGTCAACCTTTGCTGGCGCTAGTCCAAAGAATGAAGAAGAAGGATTCAACGTCAGCGAGTATATTATGCACCATATTCAAGACGCCCATGAATGGCATTTATGGGGCGAAGGCCATGACGCCACCTCCATTTATTTACCGGTTATTCTCCTTGACAACGGGGTAAAAGCTTTTAGTTCCTCTCATTTTTACCATGGCAAGGAAGTACACCTTAATAACGAACATTGTTTTTTGGGGACGGGTCCTGCTGAAGGGTATGCTTTAATGCATGAGAAAATATATACCTTAGAAGGCGGGCAGCTCAAGATTCACGATGGTCATGTTACGAATGCGACGCCCTGGGACTTATCCATAACTAAAAACGTTTTATCTCTTTTCATTGGAATTTCAATTTTATTGCTCGTTTTACTTTCTACCGCCAAGTATTATCGTAAAAACGGAGCCGTTTCCCCAAAGGGAATCGCGAAATTTATCGAACCCCTTATTTTGTTTGTGCGTGATGAGATTGCCATTCCAAACATTCATGGCGGTAAACACGTGAAGTATCTTGGGTTTTTAACCACGGTCTTCTTTTTTATTTTGGTAAACAATTTATTGGGAATGATTCCGGTCTTTCCTGGGGGAGCCAACCTCACGGGTAACATTACCATCACCATGTTTTTAGCGGTTTGTACGTTGCTACTCACTGTCTTTAGTGGAAACAAGAACTATTGGAAGCATATTTTTGCAACCCCGGGTGTGCCTTGGATATTGCTTCCTATAATGATACCAATTGAGATCGTTGGAATTTTTACCAAGCCTTTCGCGTTGATGATTCG
>JBJTWF010000023.1:0-3696 GCA_046081565.1 Flavobacteriales bacterium
CAAGGATTAAGTGTTGGAACGTATTTTGTGAGATTGGCGAATGCCGAAGGAATTGCAGGAACACAACGCATCGTGGTACTGTAATAACGTTAGGTTTAGGGTTAGGAAAAGGGGTGGCAACGGCTATCCCTTTTTCTTTTGTAGGTAATGGCTAAGTTCCATGCTCCAAAAGATTCACACGGCAGAAGTAAAGTGAACTATTCAAGATTTCATGAGTAGCATTGGTAAGCTTCCCTAAAAACTGAAACGTTCAGAAATAGAGTCCGTAAACTCAAGATGTATGAAAAATTCAAAATTTACGGAGTCAAAAATCGTGTCGATTTTAAAACTTCAAGATGCCGGTATGTCGGTCAGTGAAATTTGCCGTCAACATGGTATTCGCCAACCAACTTTTTTTAATTAGAAAAAGAAGTATTGCGGAATGGCGCAGTACTCGTTTTAATGCCAACCTAATGCTCAATGCGATGCTAGGTTACGAGTGGAATTTTGGCAAGGCGGCCGAAAACAGTTTCGCTTTGAATTTGCGCATCATTTACCGAGGAGGAAATCGATACACTCCCATCGATGAAGTGCAATCAAAATTGCAAGGAAAAGAAGTGTTGTTGGATGCACAACCTTTTGCTTCGAGGTTACCCGCCTATTTTCGAACGGATGCTTCTGCTTCCCTTCGCTTCAACTACACAAAGAGCTCCATGGTTTTTTCCACCGAAATTCAGAACGTTACGAACCAACAAAACATTAACCGTTATTACCAAACTACTCCGATTAACTAGCTTTCTATAAAATCGATTGATTATCTTTGCATTAAACATGCGTACAACGGGGTTATTCATATCCATTGCTATTTTCATCGGTTCGACAACTAAAACGTCCGCTCAAAACTTTATCTTCGGTCAACTTCAGGGATCTCCGGTAATGAATACTACAGGATGGAACCTTAACGGAAATGCCTACGTCGGAGATACGCCCGGTGACAACGACAACTTTAACAACGAACTTATTCTTACAAATGCCAGCGGTAACCAAAGCGGTGGGATCTTTTATGCCCAACCCCTGAACCTGGGAATCTGCTCCCAATGGACCGTTGATTTCGAGTATCGCATTTGGGGAGGAAGTGCCGCCGATGGGTTAGCTTTTTGTTTTTTACAGGTTCCCCCAGCGGGCTTTGTAAACGGTGGAGGAATCGGTATTCCTGGAACCGCTAATGGATTAAAAGTGGTGTTAGACACATGGGACAATGGCTGTGGCGCCAATCCAGAATTACAAATCTTCAGCGGTGTTGGGTATAATGAATGCATTGCTGGTATCGTTAAACTTACCAATACTGCCGGTAATCTTAATTTCATCCGTGGCAATACCTATCGCCCCGCCCGAATCATCTACAACAACGGTCAAATTAGCCTCTTAATCAATAATGTCCTTTACCTTACAGCGAATTTTCCCATAAATTTTTCTGGCTATATGGGATTCACCGCCAGTACGGGAGGAGCTACCGATCAACATTCCATCCGAAACGTTGTGATTTATACCGCCCAAGCTACTTCCAACGCAGGTCCCAACGTGCAAACGTGTTCCAATGACCCCGTAACCATTGGTAGTGCCAACAATCCTGCCTTTTCATATGCATGGTCCCCAAATACCGGGTTGAGCAACGCCTCCGTCTCCAACCCCAGTGTTACCTTAACCAACAATACCCCCCTTCCCATTACCCAAACCTATGTGGTTACCACAACGCTTTCCGCCAACCCCGGGGCTTGCCCAACCACGGATACCGTTCAAGTAACCGTAAACCCAACCCATACCACCGCGGTTGTTGATACCCTCTGCGATGGAAGTTCCTATAATTTCAATGGGACCCTCATCAATCAAACGGGATATTATGTCGATACCCTAAGCAGCATGTACGGTTGTGATTCCATTACCACCTTGGATATCGTTATTTCAACCAATCCAACCGTGACCTCGCCAGACCTATCGATTTGTGCCGGCGACTCGGCACTGCTGGTTCCAAGTGGCGCCCTAAGCTATTCATGGAACCCCGCAACGAATCCCATCAACAACCTTGGAGAAATGTTGGTATCTCCTGCCAATACCACCGTTTATGTACTTCAAGGAAGCAACATTGATGGTTGCTCCGATTCCGATACCGTTGTTGTTACCGTCAACCCCATTCCTGCTACGCAGCTTATCGCAAGCGACAACAGTGTTTGTCCGGGTGAACTCGTTACTTTTACCGCAATAGGAGCCAACTCGTACCTTTGGATAGGAAGTGGGCTTCCTACCAATTCAGGCAGCTCCCAATCCATCATGGCCAATGCATCGGGTTGGTACACCCTAATTGGAACAAGTGCTTTTGGCTGCATTGCATCTGATTCTCTTTTCCTCACCGTAAATCCATTACCCCTTGTTACGGTCAATCCCGCCTTGAATGAAGTTTGTATAGGATCTCCAATCCAAATTAGCGTCAGTGGGGCCCCCAGCTACCAGTGGTCAAACGGAAACACTGGAAATAGTTTTTCAGCCATTCCAACCCAGTCAGAAACGATTACCATTGTTGGATTTAATGCCTTTGGCTGTAGCGATACCGTCGTTTCCAATATTGTCGTATATCCCAATCCTTTGGCCAGCATTTCCATCGTCAATAGTAACTTACAAAGCGATGACCCCACCGCACATTTCATTAATAATTCAAGTAATTTTAGTCAAGCCATTTGGAATTTTGGAGACGGTACTACCCTAAATAGTTCCAATGAAGACATTAACCACACCTACCCTATGGAGGATGGTAACTACACCGTAACCTTAACGGTATCAACCCCATTCGGATGCACGGATGAAACCAGCATTGGGGTGCAGGTATCTGGCGATCCAATCTTTTTTGTGCCGAACACCTTTACCCCCGACGGAGATGAACACAACAACGTTTTTCAACCCGTGTTTACTTCTGGATTTGACCCCACACAGTTTCGAATGATCATTTATAACCGTTGGGGAGAAACCTTGTTTGAATCCTTATCGCACGCAGAAGGCTGGACGGGATATGTTAACTCGGTAAAAGTTCCATCGGGTACTTACACGTATTCCATTGTTTATTTTGATACGAAAGAAAATCGACTCAAAGAATTTCTCGGACACATCAATGTCGTATATTAACATTCCGTGACGATCGTTCGTTTTTTATCCTTTTTCCTGTTGATGCTTCGCACCATGTCGTGGGGACAAGAAGCGCACGTTTATGTATTCATTTATGAAAGCGACCAAACGGAATCGGGAGCGGGACATGTAGCCGTAGCCTTCGGAAAAGATACCCAAGCATTAGTTTATTATACAAAGTATCGCCAAAAAGATGGTGGTGGTCACAAGGTAAAACCATGTACCTTAGCTCAAGCCCAAGCCTACGACTACCTTGAATTAAAACATCAAGATAAGCCCCCGAGTTTGGTCTTGATGCTTCCTATACAAGACCATAACCTTGTAGCATTAGAAAAAGAAAGCGATCGCTGGCACCTTCAAGAAGCGTGGACCTTGCTGGTAAATAACTGTACCGATGCCGCAAAAAGGGTACTTAGAAAAACCAAAGTCAACCCTGGATTCGCATTTCTGATCAGCACACCAAACGAACTCATAGAGGATTTGGTAGAGAATAATCCCGAGCAATTTAAAAACCAAACGTTTCGCTGCATAAAAGGCGATTTG
>JBJTWF010000024.1:0-1759 GCA_046081565.1 Flavobacteriales bacterium
GTGGAAGTACCGTTGATTGTTCGGTACATTTGATCAAAAACTCGCCCCAAAGCGATACCATCAAAACCATTTTTGTGGAGGCCTTTAAAACCACTAAGCAAGAATTTTTATTCTAGGTTAGTACCTTTCCTTCGTAAGGCCCTCATAGTTCCGTGCGCTTTCGTACCTTTGCCATCATTTTGTTTATATGAGTAAAAATATAGCTACCCGCGAAGCAGATTATTCGAAGTGGTACAATGACATTGTGCATCAGGCCGATTTAGCCGAACATTCCGACGTAAAAGGGTGTATGGTCATTAAGCCTTATGGTTATGCCATCTGGGAAAACATGCGAGACGTATTGGATCGAATGTTCAAAGAAACGGGGCATTCCAACGCGTATTTTCCTCTTTTTATCCCCAAATCCTATCTAAGCAAAGAAGCAAGTCATGTGGAAGGCTTTGCGAAAGAATGTGCCGTAGTTACCCATTATAGACTCAAAGCCACTGCCGATGGAAAAGGCGTTGAGGTAGACCCAGAAGCCAAGTTGCAAGAAGAACTCATCGTTCGGCCGACCTCTGAAACCATCATCTGGAATTCGTATCGAAATTGGATTCAGTCGTATCGAGATTTACCCATACTCATAAACCAATGGGCTAACGTTGTTCGTTGGGAAATGCGAACAAGGCTTTTTCTCCGCACCGCCGAGTTTTTATGGCAAGAAGGCCATACGGCCCATGCCAGCAAAGAGGAAGCTATTGCGGAAACCGAACAGATGCTTCGCGTTTATGCTGATTTTGCTGAAAATTTCATGGCCATGCCGGTCATTATGGGAAGAAAAACGGCCAGTGAGCGTTTCGCAGGGGCTGAAGACACCCTTTGCATCGAAGCCATGATGCAAGACGGTAAAGCCCTACAAGCCGGAACATCCCACTTTTTAGGACAAAACTTCGCAAAAGCGTTTGAGGTAAAATTTGCCGACAAATCCGGAAACCTAGATTTTGTTTGGGCAACGTCGTGGGGCGTATCAACCCGGCTCATGGGAGCATTGGTTATGACCCATTCGGATGACGATGGCCTAGTACTACCACCGAAATTAGCTCCAATACAAGTGGTTGCGGTTCCAATTTATAAAACGGAAGAAGAATTAGCACAAATCGAAAGCCGGTTCAAATCCATTGGAGAAGGACTCAAGGCATTAGGCATTCGGTTTAAATTCGATGGCGACGACAACAAACGTCCTGGATGGAAATTCAATGAATATGAAGTGAAAGGGGTACCCGTTCGCCTGGCAATGGGGCCACGTGATTTGGAAAATGGACAACTTGAAATCGCACGCCGCGACACCAAAGAAAAACAAACCATCGCCTTGGAAGGAGTGGTTGACTACATTGCCACCTTACTTGAATCCATACAATCCAACCTGCTCGAAAAAGCTAAGCTTCATCGCCAAGAACATACCTTTGAGGTTGAAACCTACGAGGAATTTAAAAACCGAATCGATGAAGGTGGTTTTTTCTTAGCCCATTGGGATGGAACGGCAGAGACGGAAGAATTAATCAAGAACGAAACAAAAGCGACCATTCGCTGCATTCCTTTTGATTCATCAATGGAAGCCGGACATTGTATGGTAACGGGTAAACCATCCAAGCAACGGGTAATTTTTGCGAAAGCGTACTAACCTTGTCGGAATTCGCCTTTAAGTCCTTTACGTTACATAAAAACCTCCACTCCCATAAGTTTGGAACAGATTCAATGTTATTGGGCGCAATGTGTACCC
>JBJTWF010000025.1:0-10033 GCA_046081565.1 Flavobacteriales bacterium
CACAAAATCAACTTTTCGTCGCCAGCGGAACTCGGAACCCGTAAACTTTGAGAAGTCATGATATTGCGCTGTTTCTACCATTCACAGTAACCCGGTGCCTTGAATTTTTGGTTTTCTTGAAGGCGATTATTCAAGGTTTCAACCATTGCGATATAACAGTCGTGTTCATCCTGATCCGTAATGGTTTTAACCTCAGAACTAATGATTCGGTTTTTTACGCCAATGGCTTGTAATTGGTGTGACGTTTGAATTGACAGTTCGATGCGATGGGTTAAAATCAAAACTTTTTGTTTCCATTCGTCTAGGTATTGTTTGGCAATGGCAGAAAAAATTACCGTTTTTCCCCCTCCTGTGGGCAATTGATACAATAAATTAAACGGTGCTTTCTGCTCCCTGAATTCGGAGAGAATTTGATCCACCGTATTTTTTTGAAAAGGGTAAAGGGTTTTGGCCTCGTAAAGTCCGGTATCTATCATACGGTTAGAAAACGCAAAGGTACAACCCTTTTTGCTTCCTTTCACGTAATTCTTACATCAAGTCCAATGTTGACAAATAATTCCACATGCAATGGCCGCATTTAACGATTCGGCTTTGCCTTTTCGGTCTATGGTGATTGGGTGGTTTATTATTGGCAAGAGGTAGGGTGAAAGGCCTTTAGATTCGTTTCCGATGAGTAAAACTCCGGTGTCCGACATTTCCACCTCTTGTAGGGGAGTGCCGTCCATTACGGCTCCATAAACCGGCAGCGTATTTTTGGCGAAAAAATCAGATAAGTCCGTGTGTTGAACATTGGTTCTGAGAATGCTTCCCATACTCGCTTGAACCGTTTTTGGATTGTAGGCATCCACCGATGGGATAGAGGCTACTACGTCCGAAATTCCGAACCAATCTGCAATCCGAAGGATGGTGCCAAAATTTCCTGGGTCCTGAAGGTCGTCAAGCACGATTATTTTATCTCCGAAGGGTTTTGGTTCGGGTTTTTTCAGTACCGCTAGGACGCCACTGTGTTGCTTGAATGCCGTCATGCGCTGCATATCCTTGTCTCCCACACGCATGGATTCGCCTTTCCAGTAGGATAAGCGCTCCGCCAAGGATTCTTCCGAATACAAAAGGTATTGTATCTGAGCGGGAAACGATTGCAAGGCTTCTTCGACCATTTTTACACCCTCGATAACAAATTCGTTTCGTTCGGATCTTACCTTCTTTTCTTGTAGTGCTTTGGTATCTTGAATTAAGCGCTTGGTAGGTGTATTCATCGTTTGAATTGCTTACTTTTGTGGGGTGTCATTGACTCGTAAAATCACGATACTTTGTTTGGGGTTTTCCTTGATTACCGCCACGTGTTCCTATGCTCAGAAAAGCAAGGATTCCGTGTTAATCAAAAAATCCAAGGTGAATTTAACAAAAGAATTGGAAAACGTCTCGGTAGATGACCTAAACGCGCTGCTTAGGCAGAAACCCAATGCACGATTTCTAGGCATTCCTTTTCGTTTAATAGCCTACCGCATGGTAGACGCAGAAAAAGTCAAGGCAAAGCGTCATCGGTTGGATAGTTTAAACTTGGCGCAGAATCAGGATCGGATGGCAAAGGCGGAACGCATCAACCAGAAACGAATAGCGCGCGCCATCAAGCGCAACGATAGCACCTATCGAAAGAAGTATCCTGATTTATACGATCCCGACAATGCCCGTAAATTTTTTAGAGAATGGTTGAAGTATACCTACGGGGAGGCTCCTGTGTATTATCGCCCTGAATTATCGGATAAAAATAAAACCCAATTCAGTATTCTACTCAAAAAGAAAGGATATCAAAATCCAGTCATTACCCTGGACACGCTCCTCGTGAATAAAGGTTGTTTTTATTACAGAGTTGATCCAGGAGATCCGATTATAATTGATTCTGTCGTTTTGAAAGGATCAGGGGTGCTCATCTCGAATTACAATTGGTTTGAAAAAAATCACCGTAAGAATACGGGAACGTATTTTTTCAAAAAACATGTGTTGGATGCAGATTACCTAGAGCGCAAGCGATATGAAATCATTCAAATGTTCAAAGATGCAGGAATTTATGGGGTAAATACCACCAATATGATTTATTATGCGAAACTGAAATCCTTGAATAATCCCACGGAGAAAATTAATTATCTGATAATAGACTTTGAACCTAGAAAAGTAGCCCACCCCACAGAAAAAGATAGCTTGATTACGGTTCCCTTTAAAACCTATAAAATTCAGAATGTATTTTACCATTTATCAGATTCACTCTATGTATCTGGAGATTTCGCTTCCTATGTAAAAGAGAATACCGGTAGGGAAATTCTTCCTGGCATTACGCGGAGGATTTATATTTCTGATCCAATGGATAAAACGTTTTTAGTCACGGTGAGGGACACCCTCTATCAAAAAATCTTGTGTGATGATAAGATCATTAAAGAGTATGCGACTAAAGGGGTGATTTATACGGATAAGGATCCAAGTCCCCGCCGAAAAGCTACCTTTTATTATAATGGCTCATCGCTGTTTGTTCGCCCTCAACTGCTTGAATTACAGAATTTTTTAGAGGCTGACAATACCTACAAAGACAAGTACTTATCTCGTTCTTTGAGTTATTTTAACGAACTCGGGGTGTTTTCCAACGTTAAAGCAGTTTTCAAGGATTATCCGAATCAAGGGAAAGCTGATGTGCATTACTTTCTTTCTCCAGCCAAAAAGCAATCGTTCTCCCTTGAACCGAAATTTACGTCCTCTTTTGGACTCCTAGGGGTTAACGCTTCCTTGAACTATACCAATAACAATGTGTTTAGGGGGGCTGAACAATTAACGTTTTCGTTGGGAGGTGGTTTTGAGTCTCAACCCATTGTATTCGACAACGGAAGTCAATCGGGAAGAATCTTTAACACCATTGAAATTGGTCCTTCCCTTAAATTGCGTATTCCAGGTTTTTTACCCATTCCGATCACGAAAATTCAAAAACGAAATAAAGCGTTTACCCTGCTCACTCTTCAGTCGAATTTTGAAAAAAGGGATATCTTCACCCGCTGGGTTTTTCAATTTAATTACAACTGGCAGTTTAAAGTGTATTCAGATCACTATGATCAATTCTACACCCTAGGACTCCCGTTGATGTCGGTTATTAAGTTTGTGAACATTCAAAAAGCTCCCTTATTTGAATCGCAAATTGCGGCATTGAATGATTTATTTCTTAAGAACACCTACAGCAGTCAATTCATTTGGGAAGACTTTAAAGTCCAGCTTCAGCTTTCGGATAAATTAGGCATTATCAGAGAGGTCTCCAAAGAGAAATCAGACAAGGGCTTGGGTCGTTACTTCAATCCCATTGATTTTGACAAAATGGATGTTCAATTGTTAACCTCGCTGTCTTTGGCAGGGAATACGTTACGATTGTTTACCCTAAACCAAGCGATAGCTCCAGGGGAGACCTATACCATTTTGGGGAATAGTTTCGCACAATTTGTTAAAAATGACAATTTACTTACCCTAAAACGAAAAATTAATGGGACCCATTTTTTGGTCTCTAGGGTGATGGCGGGTATAGGCATTCCTTATGGAAACTCTAAAACATCCATGCCTTATGATTACAGTTTTTTTGCCGGAGGTGCCAACGATAACCGTGGATGGAAGGCACGGACCCTCGGACCAGGAATCTATAAGGCGTATTTAGATTCTACGGGCACGGCTACCCAAGTAGGGGATATTCGAATCGCTGCCAACCTTGAGTATCGTTTTCCTTTAAGTAAATCTTTGCTTTCTTGTTTGTTCATGGATATGGGTAACATATGGACCTTTCGAAAAGACGAAAATCGACCCGGAGCCGAATTTACGAAGGGATGGATTAAACAATTGGCGATTACAGCAGGAACAGGGATTCGTTACGATTTAGATTTTTTCATTGTTCGACTTGATTTTGGTTTTCCGCTCCATAACCCAGCACTTCCCGACGGAGCGGCCTGGGTTTTTCAAAACCGTAAAAACTATTACCTAGAAGGGGCAAATTACTATGGTTTTTCTGGAACGGAAGCTGAAAAAATCGCCCTTGCGAAAGGGGTGATGCCAAAACCTTTTGTTCCTTCTATTAACTTTGGTATCGGACTTCCTTTTTAATTTAATTTATGCGAAACATCGTAGGTTTTTTGGTCATGCTCTGGGTCTGCAGTTCCTGTATGAAAGGGATAAAGGTAGATCTCATCGTTCATAATGCTAGGATTCATACCATGGATGACGCCGGCAGCATGGTCGAGGCCATGGCGATTAAAGACGGTAAGGTGGTGGAAGTTGGACCCGAAAGACAAATTTTAAATAAATACCGAGCAGATCGAATTCTTGACGCTCAAAAAAAGGATGTTTATCCAGGGTTTACCGATGCGCATGGTCATCTATTCGCTTATGCGAGACAAAAATTAGGGGTTGACCTTTTCGGTGTTTCTTCTTGGGCTGCCGTATTGGATCGTGTAAATAAACATCACCTCAAAAACCAACGGCCGTTTATCATTGGGAGAGGCTGGGATCAGTCGCTGTGGGGAAGCGATGTAATGCCTTCTAATAAGGCCTTAAATGAAGCATTTCCAACGATTCCGGTCGCCTTATATCGTGTTGATGGGCATGCCGTTTTGGTAAACGATTGCTTACTTAAAAAGGCAGGGATTACCCATGAAACAACCATAGAAGGGGGTAAAATCATCACCTCGGGGGCGCAATGTACTGGATTATTGTTGGATAATGCGATGGACCGAATTAAGCCCTTTCTGCCCGATTACGCAAAGGATGAATATGAGCGAACCCTACTGGAAATACAGGATGAACTGTTAAGTTTCGGAATCACGGGCGTGCATGAGGCAGGGATTACACAACGAGAATTATCCCTTTTACGGGACTTAAACCATCGAAAAAAGTTAAAACTAGCGGTGTATGCCATGTTGATGGCGAACCAAGAAAATTTAACGTTTGCCAAGGAAAAAGGCATTTTTAATGAAGGGAAGCTTTCCGTGCGGAGTTTTAAACTCTATTTGGATGGTGCCTTGGGTTCGCGGGGTGCACTTCTTAAACGGCCTTACAGCGATGATGCATCAACCACAGGAATTCTCATCACGCGACTGGATTCTTTGTCCTATTGGATGGACCAGTCCCTCTCCGTTGGATATCAATTGAATACTCATGCCATTGGAGATTCCGCCAATAAACTTGTTTTGGAAGCGTATAAAAAGGCATACGACAAAGTGCCTGATCACCGGTGGCGTATCGAACATGCTCAAGTGGTGGATCCTTCCGATTGGCATCTTTTCCGAGATCATGTTGTTTTCCCATCGGTACAACCTTCCCATGCGGTTTCGGATCAGCGGTGGGCTGCTGCAAGGCTAGGGGAGGAGCGACTGCTCGGTGCTTATGCGTATTTTTCTCTTTACAAAGCCTTTGGAATGCTGGCTTTGGGAACGGACTTTCCTGTGGAACCCGTCAATCCGTTTAATACGATTCGCTCTGCGGTCTTGAGGCAAGACAAAGATAATTTTCCGGCAAAAGGCTTTTTACCCACGGAGGCATTGAGCTTAGAATTGGTCTTGAAGGGCATGACCATCTGGCCACAGTTTGCAGCTTTTGCTGAGGGGCAACGTGGAATGTTAATGAAAGGGTATGAAGCGACGTTTATCCTTTTGGATAAGCCTATGACGGATACGGAAATACCCGTGGATAATTTTTCCTTGAAAACGTTTATCCTTGGTAAGGAGGAATTTAGCGTTGAAGGATAATTAAAACGAAGGACAAGAGATTTTTCGGAAGTTCTTAGGTTTCTTTTTACAGGCAAAGTTGAACCCGAGAGAAACTTCATGTGATCCCCCAGACACACCATTACCTAATTTCGAAACGGTTACGTCGTAAGAATAACCTACCTTGAATTTGGGGGTGGAAATACCAAGACAAAGTATAAACGCATCTCGGTTTCTGTACCAAACACCCGTGGTAAAGTTTTCAAATTTAATGTAGGTACCAATGTTTAATTCTTGAAGACCATTCTGATATTGGTAAATGATGTTGGGCATTATAGAAGTGGAATTGCCCATCTTACTGCCGCGCCCTAATTTAATGTTCGCACCCGCATGCCCTGTAAAACGCATGGGAAGTCGACTCGTTCCAAGGATCATGGATTCATCAGGTCGGTTTAAGTGATGCGCAGCTACGCCAAAGTAAAATTTATCGGTGTATCCCACTAAACCAGCTGAGGCATCGAAAAACCCACGTTTTCCATTACCGCGTGGTACATCCCCTGTTTGATAAATGAATCCTCTTCTAGGGTCAATCATATCCCCAAAGGTTAATTTACTCCAATCCAAGTATTTTTGAAAGTAGGCAGCACGAACCCCGGCCATCATGGAAAATTTACGATTGATTCTTAAGTTGTAGGAATAAATTCCACCGATCATAGTGGTTGAAATCGTTCCACGTCCTTGTTGATCGTGGGTAGCGATTAAACCTATTCCTCCTGAAATGTTTTTCACGTAGCTGTCATACGCCAAGCTGTATGTAACATAATTCCCTGTTAGTTGTGGCCATTCATTGCGGTAATTCATGGAAACCCGAGGGCAACCGGTAGAACCTGCAAGGGCTGGGTTTAAATAAACCGGGTTTGCGTAGAATTGAGTGAAGGTAGGATCTTGACCCGAAACATCAATAAACACAAGGTTTAGGAGGAATAAAAAAACTATTTTTTTCATTTTCATAACTACAAATATAAATAACGTCTTGCTTTTCGACTAATATTAGAATTAAATCTTACGGTAATTTGATGCAAATAAACCGGTTGTTGAGTTAAAATGGAGGTAGATTTGCTCGATTGAAGGAACATGGCTACGTTTTCTCCTTGATATCCAAGCAGTCCTCCAAGGGCTTTTTGCGATGAGGTATTTGCACCGATCACCCAACGGTTCATTTGAAGCGTCGCACCCCATTGAGTGAGTTGGTTTTGTCCATTAGTCCAATGACTAACGAGCGGAGAAAATACGATTTTACCGTTTCGTCCCGAGAAATCGGTGCCTAACAATAACGTTGTTGAGGCCCTAGCACGAACGATGGTGTCAAAATCATTGGTGTGAATGTTGTCTTGATGCTGTAATAGGTTATCAACTTTTCCTCCAACGTAAAGGGGACCAAGATTAAGCATTGCGCCAGCACTGAGGTCTCGATAGATGAGGGATCTCCCAACCGGTAAGCTAGGGTCATATTGGAACGTTTGAATGGATTGGCTTTCGTAAGTAAACGGAGTGTAGTTATTTACCTTGCTAAAATCCAATTGTTTTTGTCCCATGGTGTACGATAACGAAGGCTCGAGGGAAACATAACGGCTAAGGGCAATTTTGGGTGAATAAATGATCTTAACATTCCATTCAGAAACCACCCCTTTTCCAAATTGAGCGTAATTTGCAACGATTCCAATTCCACTCTTTAGGTTACGAAGGTAGGTGTCATACGCGAGTTGTTGGGTAATCTTTTCATTGGGACCGTTTACATCGCGTGCAAAAGTGGTTGCTTGGAATCGCGCTTGGGACCTATTTCCTACCAATCCTTCGTTTAAATCAAGCGGGCTTTTTTCAGGAACACAGTATACCCTATCTCGTATGGTGCTTGATACTCCTTCCTGGTGTAAATATTTTCCTAGGGCCGATGATTTATTCAATTTCAGTCGACTCGCAAGGCTTGCTTTGGTGCGAACTTTTGTCGATTCTACCGTTGCGTCAATAGCAGCTTCGTGCCCAAGGGCTAATGGCGATCTTTTCGACTTAATCGACAAGGAAGGCCATTCAATGGACTCTTGCTGCGCGTGATCAAGGGACAATTCAGGTTCGATGGATGAATTTTCGATGGCGTTGTTTCCAAACGATGCTAAATGAGAAACATTGCCTTTTGCAAGCCAAAGCATTGTTTTTTGTACATCAGTTGGATGGCTCATCGTAGTCCTTTTGTCCTCCGCGTTCCTGGACGAAATTACATCACGCTTAATGCTGGCGTCTCGCGTATGGCTTCGTACCGATGCAACGTTGGGATCCTTCGTTTTATGGCTAAGGCTGGGCCAAAAGGTGAATACTAGAAAACCAATAACAAAGGTTGCTGAACTCGCCCACCAAATCGGGGCAATTTTACGACGTTTCTCCTTTTGCGCTGGGATTGCATTTTCAGTAAAACCAAACGCAGCAACATGGGCCTCAGACACTTCAGGAAAGGTGGTGTTGGCTTGCTTCCACGCCTCGGCATCGAGTTCGTATTCTGGGTTGAGCAATAGAAAAATACGTAGTTGCTCTTCTTGTTCAGCACTTAAGTTTCCTTCGACCCAATCGAAAAGCCAGTAATCAATATTTTCAGGGGTTGGTGCTTTCAAGCGAAATAGTGAATCGTTTTTAACTGTTGTTTTACCTTCATCCGTGCGCGAAACAGGTAGACTTTAACTTGCGATGGACTAAGCGAAAGCATATCGCCTATGTCTTCGTAAGAATGCCCTTCGAGGTCTCGCATCAGGAGAATACTCTTCTGCAATGGGGGTAACATACTTACCGTTTGTTCAATTATTTCTTTCGACTCAAAGGCAAAATGATCCGAAGCGTTCGGAGCGAGTACCTCAATGGAATGTAAATAATCGAACCGGGCTCTTCTTTTTATAAAGTTGAGCATGGCGTTGTGAGTGCACGTAAACAACCAAGGTTTAACGCGATTCACTTCGATACGGTCCATATGCAACCACAATTTTTCAAAAACATCCTGTACAATATCCCGCGCATCCTCCGAGTTTCCAAGGAAATGGAGCGCATATCGGTAAAGTCCGACTTGATTTGCTTCCACAATGCAGGTAAAGGTAGTTTTAGACAATTGCAGCGGTTTCAGTTAAAAACAATTCAGAAGGAATAAAAGTTACACCTTCCTCATGCTTGATTAAAACAAATATAGAAGGATTTGAGTATTCAAGATCGCCCTTCGAATATACCCTACTTTATAATGAATATTTAGGTGAGTTATGCTAAGATTAGAATCCAAAATTATCGTATCCTGTTTGCGTTAACTCCAGGTAATGATCGGTATTGAAACTGAACAATTGAGAGGGTTTGTGCGGCACCCCGCTTTGTTTTTCCTTCAGCGAGTAAACGATTTTAAGTTTTTGAATTTTTCGCCGAAAATTCCGTTTATCCAAGGGTTTATCAAGGATCGATTCGTACAGTTTGTGTAGTTGACTTAACGTAAATTTTTCTGGAAGTAAGTTGAAGCCAATGGGGCGAATTTTTATCATTTGTTTTAGCCTAGCTTTCGCCGCTTGGAGAATGTCAAAATGATCGAAGGCTAATTCTCGAATTTCATTGACAGGAATCCATTCTGCTGATTTAGCGAAAGAGGAAGGTTGAGGCTGATAATCCTCCATTTTTACGAGCGAGAAATAGGCAACAGTAATCACCCTTGCTTCCGGTTGTGTACGGATGGATTGTAACCACGAACGATCGGATTCTTTGGATATACGATTGGGGTCGCCAAAGGCACCAATTTGCTCTAAATAAATCTTCCTCAACCCAGTGAGTTCTTCCAAAACGCGATTGGCCGCTTCATCTAAATGTTCCGTATCGTAGATTAAGTTTCCTGGTAATGCCCATTGGATCCCTTCTTTTTCAGCTCGGTTGATGACCAGCACGTTAAGTTTATCGAAGTCAAAACCAAAAATCACACAATCGACGGAAACGTTGGGGTTTAACTCGAGTTGTGGCTTTTTTTTGATTTCTTTACTCACTTTTATTAGAATTTGTATATTTGAAAGTGTTAAAATGACACAAAGTAACTATTAACTTATGTTCTCTCTATGATATTCATTGTTGAAAGTGGTTCAACCAAAAGCGATTGGGTTCTCTTGGATGACAAAAATAACCAAAGTTTTTATTCTACCATAGGTTTCAATCCCTATTTCCATTCTGCAGAACTTATTGAAACGGAATTGAAAAAAAATTCACCTTTGATGCTCGTTGCCTATGAGGTTCAGGAGGTGTTTTTCTAT
>JBJTWF010000026.1:0-3811 GCA_046081565.1 Flavobacteriales bacterium
CTCCAGCGGCGGAAGAGGCTCCGGTGGCAGAAGAAGCTCCGGCAGTAGAAGAAGCTCCGGTGGCAGAAGAAGCTCTGGCAGCAGAAGAGGCTCCAGCAGCAGAAGAAGCTCCAGCAGCGGAAGAAGAAACTACCGAAACACCAGAATAATACCTTTTCTTGGAAGGGTATTTTGAAATCGGTCATATTGCGAAACTTCACGGATTCAAAGGTGAAGTTTCTTTTTTTTTAGACCATTCAGATCCTGATCTCTTAGGCAAATGTTCGTTTATTTTTTTGGAAATGGATGGCATTCCTACTCCTTTTTCAATTCATCGGTTGAAGCCTATGAACAAGGGATTTTATGTCCTATCTTTCGATGGGATTGAGAGCGAAGCGGCTGCACGAACCCTCCTAAAAAAGCGGGGTTTTCTTCCGGAAGCGCTTTTGCCTGAACTCGATGATTCGACTTTTTATGATCACGAAGTTATCGGGTTTGAAGTCTTCGACACAAGCTTTGGTCCCATTGGAATAGTGGTCTCGATCATTGATCATGTCGCCAATCCTTTACTTCAGTTGGATTGCAAAGGGAAGGAAGTTTTAATTCCATTGAACGGTGAATTAAACAAAAAAATAGATCGTAAAAAGAGGACGTTAACACTTACTGCTCCCGAAGGTTTATTGGAGATTTATCTTACCTAAACCATCAAATCAATCCCAAACAAAGTTTCATACGAATTACCTTTTTCGCAGCGGCATCTACCGTGGCTTTAAAGGCAGGATCTGCTTTATACTTTGTGAGTACTTCGCTGTGTGCTTTTACCACATCTACAGGCATTAGGATGATATGGCAACCTGCCTGAATTGATCGTACCGTGGAATTGGGAACCTTCAATACCCCGCCCATGTTCATGGCATCGGTGACAATTAATCCTTTGAAATTCATTTCGTTAACCAATAAATCCGTGACTATGGTCTTTGAACACGTAGCAGGCAAACCGTTGGTATTGTATTTTTTGTTGTTCTTTACGGCTAAATGACCAATCATAACCGATAGAACACCGTTTTTAATCAGGGTAGGGTAATTAACAATTTCTTTTAGCTCCCCGTCAATGGTCTGAAGCGCAGTATGGGTATCGCCCGTTACCAGACCGTGTCCTGGAAAATGTTTCGCGGTAGCTACAATGTTGTGCTTTTGCGTTTCTTGTATAAACGCATCAGACCAGGAAATAAGTTCCTCTTTTTTGCTGCCAAATCCCCGATAGCCTACGGTTGCATTTCCGGCTACATCAACCACTGGAGCGAAGTTATAATTAATTCCTATATCGTTTAAATCCTCTGAAATGCTTCGGGCTGTTCCAAGGACTTCTTCAAGTGAATTGATATCCACCGCCTTTTTTACGATTTTACTTCCCGTTATTTTTCGGTTTACTAAGCTCGGCTCGGCATCGGCACTGTAGAGGTAGGGTAAAAAACCTTTACTCTTATTAATCTCATTGAACGCATTAATCATTTCGGTAAATTCCGCTTTGGTTCCGTTGAGCATGAGCAGGTTTCCAATGAGCCCTTCTCGTACATACCGTTCAATGGTCGCACGTTCTAATCCCGCCCGACCCACGGCCGACATGAGCAGCTGTGCAACAATTTGTTTTTCATCGAGGGTAGCAAAAACCTTATTTACGGAAGCGTCTAAGGCACTATTGTCGGTTAAAAAATCGGAAAGGGTATAGTGGTTTTCAGAGGTTTTACCCGTTGTGTTATCACCAACGTTGGGCTTGGCACCGTTTCCTGATGAGGCGGAAGAAACGGTGTTTTGGCTTGCGTTTGGCACTTGCGAACAGGCAGGAAAAAGCAATAGAACCGTGCAGAAGGACAATAAAAAGTAATTTTTCATAAGGAATTAATCTTGCGTTCAAAGGTAGGGATTCTCGTCAAACCCAAGACGTCAAAGCGATTTGTTATCAACATTCCGTTGTGGATTGGAAACTGCCTAAGTTGAACATAACATTAACTAAACGTAAAAACAATGTAAACACAAAAGGCATAATTGAAAATTTTGGATTACCTTGCTTTACTATAATTGACTGTTATGACCTATTCTAGACTGTTTTTTTTGACGGCGCTCTTGTTACCAATTTACATGCCAGCCCAAACCTTTTACAATAAAAACACCATTCAGACCATCGAAATTTTCTTCGCGCAGGGAAATTGGGATGCCTTATTAGACAACCTGGCCCAAACTACGGAAGACTACTTATTAGCGGATTCGGTTAGGGTTAATGGAATAACCTATGATTCTGTTGGAGTAAAATACAAAGGAAACAGTTCCTACAATGCTAATAACAATAAAAATCCCTTACACATTAATTTGGATTGGGTGCATTCAGGATACGATTACGAGGGCTATACGAGCATTAAACTTCAAAACCTTTATCGGGATCCCTCGATGATACGAGAAGTGCTTTCTTATGCGGTATTAGAAAACTATATGGATTGTCCAAAAGCCAATTTTGCGAACGTTTACATTAACGGGGGATTACGGGGTCTGTATTCTAGTGCGGAGAGCATTGACGATAAATTCAATACCGACCATTATTACGACCATGCCGGGAGCTTTTTCAAATGCAATCCCAATGGAGGTGCGGGACCGGGAGGGGGGATAAGTCCTGACCTAAAATATTTAGGGACCGATTCAAGTTTATACTTCAATGGTTACGAATTAAAGTCAACCTATGGTTGGAATGATCTAGTTGCCTTAACGGATATCCTTAATAACAATACCGCCCAACTCGAAACCATCCTGGATGTCGACCGGGCGATTTGGATGCTTGCCTTTAACAATGTGCTAGTTAACTTAGATTCCTACAATGGATCCTTTCGACAAAACTACTACTTGTACAAAGATCTAAACCAACGCTTTGTGTCGACCGTTTGGGATCTCAACATGAGTTTCAATGGGTTTCCGGGGGGAACAGGGAGTACTTCTGGGAGTGGAAGCTTAGACCCCTTATCCAATAGCACCTCGAATAACCATCCCCTGATCAAGAAAATCTTGGCCAATCCCCTTTACAAGCGAATGTATATGGCACACATTCGAACCATGGTTCAAGAAATGATCGGAGGAAATTGGTATTTAACCCAAGCCAATGCCCTTCGTACTACCATTGATGCGGCCGTTCAAGCGGATCCGTTTAAGTTTTATACCTACACCCAATATCAAAATAGCCTTACCACCGCCATTGCGGGAGGAGGACCGGGAGGAGGACCGGGAGGAGGACCGGGAGGAGGAATGAGCATTCCCGGCATTCAAACATTGATGAACGAGCGAATAACGTATTTCCAAACCAATCAAAATTACCTGTACGCCGCTCCTAGCATTACTTCATACACCTCCAGCGTTTTGAGTCCGTCCTATAACCAGAGTTTTACCCTTACCGCGACGGCTTCCAACGAAACGGCCTTGTACCTGGGTTACCGTACCTCGCATGCCCTAAAGTTCAACCGCGTACAAATGTTTGACGATGGTAACCATGGGGATGGAGCTGCTGGAGACCATACGTATGGGTTTACGGTTACGGCCAACGGCCCCGTGTTCGAATATTACTATTATGCGGACAATGCCAACGCAGGGGTTTTTAGCCCACAACGAGCGGAGCATGAGTTTCACACGCTTTCGCTTTCCATTCCCGCGCCAACAGTTGGACGGGTACAAATCAACGAAGTGATGTCGGACAACGACCTTACCCATGAAGATCCCTATGGTGAATCGAACGATTGGATCGAATTGCACAATTCCAGCGGTACAGCTTTGAATGTATCGGGAATGTACTTGA
>JBJTWF010000027.1:0-3036 GCA_046081565.1 Flavobacteriales bacterium
GTATGCTTTCGCGTCTTTGGGAAGGATTTGATGATAACAGCAAACAGAATTTCTTTTACCTAAATTTTGGGCTGGTATTAGGAGCTGCCTTATTATTGTTCTTGATGTTACGTTGGCTCAATCGCGTAATGAAAGAAAACAATGTATTATAATCCATTGAAGGCTCTTCGGAGCCTTTTTTATTCATCTAATTATCATGTTAAGTTTATCCGAAATTCAAGACTTTAAAGGGAAATTTCCAAAACAAATTTGGTATCTGTTCTTTACTGAAATGTGGGAACGCTTCTGCTTTTATGGTAACCGAGGAATGTTAGTCATTTTCATGACCGATATTTTGTTGATTCAAGATGATGTAGCCAACCTGAAATATGGAGCCATACAAGCTTTTGTGTACGCATTTACCTTTGTTGGAGGGTTATTTGCGGATAAAATCCTAGGGTTTCAGCGGTCATTGCTTTGGGGTGGAGTCTTAATGGTGCTAGGAAGTGTTGTTATGGGCCTTGATGCCAAACAATTTTTCTTCTACGGCATTTGTTTAATAATTGTTGGAACTGGATTCTTTAAACCGAATATTTCTACCATGGTAGGGGAGTTGTACCGTGACGGAGATACGCGTCGGGATGCTGGATATAGCCTATTCTATGCCGGAATCAATATCGGCGCACTCTTGGGTGGCGGTCTTTGCGTGTATGTGGGTAAAACCTACAGCTGGAATGTTGCTTTCTTGTTGTCGGGTGTTTTTATGGCTTTAGGTCTGTTGAATTTTTTGTTAACTCGGAAGTTTTTAGGACCGATTGGAATTTCACCTGCCACGGAATCACCTGTAAAGGATCGAAGAAATCGGTGGTACGTTTATGCTGGTTCCCTTGCCGTTCTACCGTTGATTTATATCATGATTCGAAAAACCGAGTATACCGATTTATTCATGTATATCATTGGGCCTGTTACCTTAGTTTACGTAATTTATGAGATGACCAAATTGGATCGAATGCAGATTAAAAAAATGGGTGCTGCGTTGATCTTCATCATATTATCTATTATTTTCTGGTCGTTTTTTGAACAGAGCGGCGGCTCCTTGAGCTTATTCGCACGGGATTTGGTTTCGAGTAAAATGCTAGGAATTAACATCGATCCGAATGTGGTGAATAACTCCGCGAATTCATTTTTTGTGATTTGTTTCAGTGCCCTGATTGGTCTCCTTTGGGTGTGGTTGAATAAACGAAAATTAGAACCAAATTACTTTGCGAAATTCGCCCTAGCTTTCCTGTTTCTTAGCCTTTCGTTTTACCTTTTTTATGCCATGCGTTTTATGCTGGATGGCGAAGGGCTCGCTTCTTTGGGACTCTTCACCTTAGCTTATTTAGTGATATCCATTGGTGAGCTTTTCTTGTCGCCCATTGGTCTTTCCCTTATGACCAAATTGTCGCCAAAACACTTGTGGGGTATCATGATGGGCATGTGGTTTTTAGCCTCTGCCTACGGACAGTATGTCGCAGGAATTCTGGGTGCTGGAATGTCCAACCCCGATGAAAAAGCTCCTCTGAGCGAACGTTTAGATGGCTATACCAACGGTTATTTACAATTAAGCATCTATGCCCTAATAACTGGAGTAGTTATCCTACTTGCGGCTCGGTGGTTGAATCGCCTGATGGAAGAAAAAATGCAGTGATTTGAGGTAGTAAGTCAGCGTTAAAACCGATACTTCTTGAAAAAAGAATCCCAATTCCAAAGGAAGTTATGAAGAAGCTCATCTAATCGCTTAAGAAATACCGGATTTGGAGCATTCATTCGTTTGAAATAATCGTCTTGGTACTGGTTCAATTCGTATTTGTGAAATACCGCCTTCGACATAGCGTACAAGGTGGTTTTGGAAGGCAGATTCACCCGTTTCATGAATTGCTTGTACTCCTGAATGAGTTGACGCATTTCCAACGATTCCATTTTGTATGCCGTAGCCAGCTTTTCGTAAATCAATTGTATGGTTCGCGTTCCTGAATGACCGTCAAACAACCGTTCCATTTCAACGATGTTCGCCGTGATAACAATCAAGGCAAATTCATCAACCGCTTTCGCCTCAATGCTTGGTGACGCGACAAAACAGGGGTCTTCGTTAATGCAATCGCATACCGTGGTAAAGCCTCGGTCAATCACATCAAAGATTCCATTGATGAAAATGCTCGAGATTTGATCCTCGTTGAGTTTTTTCTTGAGAAAGTTAGAAAACATTGCGTTAAGCGAATATTAAGGTTTTTTACAAAAATAGAGATTGAAAGCACGCTGAATTTTTTTGATGCTTTTATCTTATTAACCGAGTTTTCAACATAAATCGTTCGTACTTTTGCTGAAAATTAACAAGGAATGAAAGCGACAATTAGCACTTCAAAAGGCACCATGGTAGCCGAACTATACGCAAACGATGCTCCGAATACGGTAGCGAATTTTAAGAAATTAGCCGATGAAGGGTTTTACAATGGATTGAAATTTCATCGAGTTATTCCTGATTTCGTGATTCAAGGCGGTTGTCCCAACACCCGTGACGGTGCGCATGGAATGCCAGGTACGGGCGGACCAGGTTACCAAATCAATTGTGAACTTGACGGTGAATTGCAATACCACGACCGCGGGGTACTTTCCATGGCACATGCAGGAAGAAACACAGGGGGATCCCAGTTTTTTGTTTGCCACTCGCGTAACAATACAGCGCACTTAGATCGAAACCACACTTGTTTTGGAAAATTAATCAAAGGTTTAGACGTGTTGGATAGCATCACCCAAGGCGATAGCATCCACGAAATTACCGTAAAAGCTTAGTTTTTTACGGCCTAAAACTTGCCGTATTGAGCGATAATTAAGGAAGCAAGTTCCTCGCCAATACGGTCCTGAGCCTCGTTCGTAGCTGCTCCAATATGCGGCGTACAAGCAATCTTTGGATGGTTTATTAACCTTGTATCTGGATTGGGTTCGTTGTTGTACACATCTAAACCTGCGAAGGATACCGTACCGTTTTCCAAGGCTTCGAGCAAAGCGTTTTCATCA
>JBJTWF010000028.1:0-3387 GCA_046081565.1 Flavobacteriales bacterium
TGTCGGAATTTACCTTTAAATCCTTTACGTTACATAAAAACAACCACTCCCATAAGTTTGGAACGGATTCCATGTTATTGGGTGCAATGTGTACCCTGGAACAAGGGAAACATGCCTTGGATGCAGGATCGGGCTCTGGCGTATTAGGTCTAATGGTAGCACAGAAATTTCCGTCGTTGACGGTCGACTGTATTGAATTAGACCCCTTGGCGTTTAACGAATGTAAATTCAACCTGCAAGCGAGCCCCTTCAACCATCGCATGGAAGCAATTTGTGAAGACCTAATCGAATTTATCCCTGATTATTCCTATGACCTCATCATCACCAATCCTCCCTATTATCTCAGCAATAATCCTTCTTCAGAAAAAAATAAACGGGAAAAACATTCGGATTTACCCTGGTTATTAGCTTGGCTAAACGCCTGCAAACACTTACTCAGTGCAACAGGCTGCATATGGTTGATTCTCCCTGAGGCTACCTATGAAGCCCTAAAACCCCACCTAGAATCGATGCCCCTTTATGAGGACAAAGTAATTTCCATTTTCAATCAACATCAGAAACGAATTCGAATTGTACTATCCCTTCATAAAACAGCGGGCAAACGAACGGATTCTTCGTTTATCCTTCGCAAAATCAATGGCGATTACACAGAAGAGTACCTTGCCCTTACCCAGGCCTTTCACCTCAGTCCACCAAAACGGTAACCTAGGTTACATCACGCCAACGACCAATTACGTACCTTCGTAGAAATGTTTTGACATGAAAAAAGGTTCGAAATTATACAGTATAGCCACCATGACCTGTCCGCAGTGTCAAAAAGGTAGCTTTATGGTGGCCAATCCTTATCGGTTTTCCACCATGGGTGAAGTCAATAACCACTGTCCAACGTGCGGGCTAGATTTAAAACCTGAACCCAGGTTTTATTATGGTACCATGTATGTTTCCTATGCCCTAGGCGTTGCTGTTTTCGTCACCATTTGGGCATCGTGCAATTGGTTTTTCGACAACGTTGGCGTTTGGACGCAAATAAGCTTAGTGTTAATTGCCCTCGTGGGTTTAGGCCCCTATCTTTATGCCTTATCCAAAGTCATATGGGCCAATTTCTTTTTTAGTTTTAAAGGCAATGCTACCCAGCGATAAGAAAAACCTACTTCAGCAAACGTTGGGGTATCTATTAGAGGAGCCGCTGATAGACGAAATCGCCTTCATGCGTTTAGACGAGCGATTGCTAAAATATATCGTGGATCAAGCGAAGTTGCTCGGAACCATGGAACTGCACCATACGCATCAAGAAATTGCAGAAGATTTACATTCCTCTAGGGTCGTAATATCTAGGTTATTGAAACAATTGGAACAAAAAGGGACGATACAAATTAAGCGCAATCGAATTATTTTACAGCATATTTAATGTTTGCGCTGCAGTTTAAATTCGGAGGATTTATGAAAGGTAATTTCAGGATAATCTTGTTCTGCCATCGAAAGCAAAAAAGGAGTCTCGGCTAAAAACACCCAGTTCTCGTCTTTATCCAAGGCCATATGATTGAATTTAGCCTTTTTAAACCGTTCCAACGATTCTTCATTCTCAGCGGTAAGCCAACAGGCTTTAACGTAGTTCCGTGGTACAAAACGACAGTTAGCACCGTATTCGTGGATTAAGCGATAGGCTATGACTTCAAACTGCAGTTGTCCAACGGTGCCTACTATTTTCCTATTACCGGGTTGTTGAATAAACAACTGGGCTACCCCTTCATCAATTAATTGCCGGATGCCTTTATCCAGCTGTTTCGATTTCATTGGGTCTAAATTCTCTAGTTCCTGAAAAATTTCTGGGGAAAAACTAGGAATTCCTTGAAACATCATGCGTTCACCTTCGGTTAAGGTATCTCCAATCTTAAAATTACCAGAATCGTATAGCCCTACCACATCGCCTGGAAATGCCTCGTCAATTACACTTTTGTCCTGTGCCATGAACGAGGTAGGGTTGGGAAATTTCATTTTCTTGTCTCCCCGAACATGATAATAAAATTGATTGCGCTCAAAGGTTCCTGAAACGATGCGTAAAAAAGCAATGCGATCGCGATGTTTAGGATCTAAATTAGCATGAATTTTAAATACGAAGCCGGAAAACTTATCCTCTGATGGCTCAATCAGCCGTTTATCCGTCTCTCTTCCTCGTGGGGAAGGTGAAATCTCACAAAACGTATCCAATAATTCTTTAACACCAAAGGTATTCACCGCTGAACCAAAGAAAACAGGAGCCACATCCCCAGTCAAATATGCATCCCGATTGAATTCGTCATACACCCCCTCCACCATAGCTAATTCCTCGCGCAATTCAGCAGCCGGTTGCTCACCAATAATTTCATCCAACTCCGCATTATTTATATCCTCAAACGATACGACCTCTTCCGAGATTTTAGTTTTATTGGCGGCAAAAAGATTTAACCCTTTTTGATAGATGTTGTATACTCCCTGAAACCGATCCCCCATTCCAATAGGCCAGGTTAAAGGACAAACCCTTATATCCAAGGTTTTCTCCAATTCATCCAACAAATCAAAGGCCTCTTTACCGTCTCTGTCTAATTTATTAATGAAGATAATAACGGGCGTTTTTCGCATTCGACAAACTTCCATCAAACGTTTTGTTTGTTCTTCTACCCCATTCGCACAATCAATCACAAGGATTACAGAATCTACTGCAGTGAGGGTACGAAAGGTATCCTCAGCGAAATCCTTATGGCCAGGGGTATCTAGGATGTTAATTTGCTTTCCAAGGTATTGAAAGGCCATTACCGATGTCGCAACAGAAATTCCACGCTGCTTCTCAATTTCCATAAAATCAGAAGTAGCGGCTTTTTTTATTTTGTTGTTCTTAACAGCCCCCGCGGTTTGAATCGCCCCTCCAAACAAAAGCAGTTTTTCAGTCAGCGTGGTTTTACCCGCATCGGGATGGGATATGATCCCAAAGGTTCTCCTTTTTTCGGTGGCTTCAGATTGTTTCATAACAACAAAAAGACCACACAAGGTGGTCTTTTAACGCTTTTATTTATATGGTTAGAATACCTCGTTCGCTGAAAAATGAAATGCCCCTTCAATGGCTGCATTTTCGTCGGAGTCTGAACCGTGAACGGCATTGCGTCCTTTGCTCTCCGCAAAATGCTTTCTAATGGTTCCGTCCGCTGCTTCTGCAGGATCTGTGGCCCCTATTAATTTTCTAAAATCTTCAACGGCATTGTCTTTTTCTAAAATGGCAGCGACAATCGGACCAGAGGTCATGTAAGAAACTAATTCGCCGTAGAAAGGACGTTCTTTGTGTACCTCATAGAATGCACCGGCTTGAGCCTCCGTGAGTCGGGTAAATTTCATTGCTTTGATGGTGAAACCTGC
>JBJTWF010000029.1:0-3072 GCA_046081565.1 Flavobacteriales bacterium
CTATGATGAAACTGGAGAAACCGTAGCCTTGGCTACGATTCTAACGATGGTAAGGAAACTAGATCAGTCGAATTGATTCCATAATTCCCAACTTTTCAAGGCTTGAGCCTTTAACATCGGAAGACCATTTAGGGTGACCGCACCGAGTGATTTTGCCTCCTTTAACAGAAGCGTTTCTTGTGGGTTGTATATTAAATCTACGATTAAATGACTCGGTCCAATGCCTTGGAAACTGGGTAAAGGACAAGCATCTATGTTGGGAAACATCCCCAAAGGGGTACAATTGACGATGAGTTTACAAGTGCCAAGCATGGCGTCGTTAACCGAATCATAGGGGTAAACGTTTGCCCCACTTTTTTCTCGGCTAAGAAAATTCACTTGTATTCCAATGTTCCTTAAAACATAAGCTACCGCTTTGGAACTTCCTCCAGTACCCAAAATTAGTGCCCTTTCGTGTTCAAAGGTTAGGAAAGGTTTTATCGCTTGTTGGAATCCAAAAGCATCGGTGTTGTGACCCACCGTTTTTCCGTTCTGAAAAACAATGGTGTTTACCGCGCCAATTGCTTGTGCCTCCTCGGATAAGTCATCCAAAAAAGGAATAATGGTTTCTTTGTAAGGAACGGTGACATTCAACCCATGGAAGCTGCCATTTAAATGAGGAACTGCGTGCTCTATGGCTTCAATTTCCAACGCTTTATATTGTGCATCAATGCGTTGCGTTTTAAAGTAATCGTTAAAAAAACGAGGCGAAAAGCTGTGGGCAAGGGTCTTACCTAGTAATCCAAACGATCTCATAACCTGCCGTCCATCCATGCCTGTGGTGAATCAAACGCCAACGGGATATCCCAGTGAGGGGAGGTAAAAACAATCCTCGGTTGTACACAACGGTTTTTGCAGTTATTGCGAAAGGGATGGTTGGACATGCGATGCTTTTTAATCGGCATAATTTTCTTGGGTCATAAGAATGCGTTGTGAAAAAATTTGCCGGTTGGCTTGGGGATACGCAGAAAGGATACAGGTGTACCAAACATCCGTAGAAAACGCACCATTTTCTTTTAGGAGCCATGCGCCATTCACTTTTTTGAAAAGAGCCTCTACTTGACAACAGTCAAAGGCATCGCGGACGGGCATTACTTCGCGACCGTCTTTTCGTTGAACCTCACCTTCCATCCAGGCATAAGCACCATAGACGTTGAAATGTTTCACAACAAAGACTACCTCTTGTTCAATTTCGTTTTTAATATCAGTGCGCAAAAGATCCAACATTTCCGTTCTTTCTTTTGCATTGGATTCATTCTTCGTTTTAAAATTTCGCAAGGTTTGGGAAAATAGCGTTTGGGTAAAAAATCCAAAGGCAAGGATGATAATTAGGGGTAATTTCATTATTTTTTTTACAAAGGTAATAACTTGAATGCACTTCCCGGAGCATTTTGTACTTTTACGTCTAAATGAATTCCCATGATTAAAAAACTTACCAACTACTTTTTAATTCTTGTGTTTTCGCCATTACTGGTTGAGGCACAAGGCATCAAGTCTATTCCATTATTGTGGCAAGAGGTACCTTTCGAGTCCACTTTACTCATGGGGAATCCACGCATTCAGGTGAATCATGCTAAGGTGTTTAAACTTCAATTATCTACCATAATTGAGGATTTAAAAACGGTGACCTATCGCGAGGGAAACATGAAAGGATCGGTAGCTGAATTAACCTTTCCATACGAAGATGGTTCTTTCCACGCTTTTACAGCGAAAAGAAATCAAACGATGCATCCCGCCTACAATGCAAAATTTCCTGAACTAATAACGCTTGACGCATATGCTTCAGATGGCTCAGGGGCTTATGGCAAATGGGATATTACACCGGCTGGATTACACGCCATGATTTTCATTCCCGGAGAAAGCACCTTGTTTATCGATCCCATGTTTGAGGGGAACAATGAGTATTATGTGGTTTACCGAAAAAAGGATTTCAAAACCACCAAAACGATTGATTGTGGGGTTGTAAATGCTGATGAATCAAAACCAGGGAATCCGGTAAAAACGATGTTTGGAACCTGTGAACTAAGAACGTATCGTTTGGCGCTTTCGGCAACCGCAGAATATACCACATTTCATGGAGGAACGGTCAATCAAGCGGCGGCGGCCCAAGTGGTTACGATGAACAGGGTCAATGGGGTTTATGAAAAAGACATTGCTATTACCATGGTTATTATTCCCAATAACAATTCGATTATTTACACCAATGCATCTACCGACCCCTTTACTAATGGAAATACTGGAAGCATGATTAATCAAAACCAGTCCAATACGGATAATGTCATTGGCAGTGCTAATTACGACATTGGCCATGTATTTGGCACCAACAGCGGCGGCCTTGCAGGACTCGGGGTGGTCTGTACTGGCGGGCAAAAAGCCCGTGGTGTAACGGGAAGCGGTGCTCCTGTTGGAGATCCCTTTGATATTGACTATGTTGCCCACGAAATGGGCCACCAATTTGGTGGAAATCACACCCAAAACAACAACTGCAACAGTGTAGCTGCTGCGCGAAGAGAACCAGGAAGTGCGAGCACCATCATGGGATATGCAGGAATCTGTGCACCTAACGTACAGAACAACAGCGATGATTATTTCCACGGATATAACCTGCAAGAAATCAGTAATGAAATCTTGAGCAATGGGCATCAGTGTGAGGTGATTACTGCCTTAAACAATACACCTCCGGTGATTAATTCTACCAGTGGCAATATTGTGGTCCCTATCTCTACACCTTTTATTCTTACTGCTCATGCAACGGATGTGGATGGGGATGTCCTTTCATACTTGTGGGAACAAATGGATAATGAGGCAACGACTCAACCGCCAGTAGCAACGGCAACAGGCGGCCCTAATTTCCGCAGCTTTGATCCTTCGTTGGATTCCAACCGCTACTTTCCAAAGTTATCTACCTTAGCTTCTAATGGTCCTTACACTTGGGAGGTTTTACCTTCAGTAGCAAGGGTGATGGATTTTCGACTTTCCGTAAGAGACAATCACGCCGTTGGGTCGTGCAACGATTATACAGATGTCACCGTT
>JBJTWF010000030.1:0-9529 GCA_046081565.1 Flavobacteriales bacterium
CTAGATTACCTCAAGGAAATTCCTACGGTTTACAGTGCTGAATCAAATCTTTTAGAGGGCATTACACCCCTCGTTTTTGATCAAGAAAACGCCTTGCCTGAACTAAATGAATTACCCTTAACCGATATGGTGAGTAAAAAAGCGGCTTGTTTAGCCATTGGTTTTGCTAAACAATGGGGAATAAAAGGATCGGATTTGGGTCGACGAGTATCGCAGTTGAAGCCGTTAGCGATGCGGTTAGAAACGTTTTTAGGTAAAAACAATACCGTTGTAATAAACGACACGTACAATTTGGATATGGATGCCCTCAGAGAATCCCTTGAATATCTGCATTCGTTTGGAAGACAGCGCCCACTCGGAGTTATCATTGGATTAGACGAAGGGGCCTTACCTATGAAAGCATTACTCGAGCAGAAGATTGCACCTTTTCGCTTGGATTTTACCTTTATTGGTCTAAAAGAAACCTTGCCAAACGAACTGCCAATTAATTCAGTGGTCTTGTTAAAAGGTACAAGAAGAGCAGCAATGGAGCACTATGCTGGGGCATTGAGATCCCATAAGCATCAAACAAAGCTTGAAATCAATGTTTCAGCCCTAAAACATAATATTTCTCAATACAAAGCATTGCTTTCCCCAAAAACGGCACTCTTGGTTATGGTAAAAGCGCAATCGTATGGGTCAGGATTGGACCAATTGTTTCCTTTCTTTGAACAACAGGGCATTGCTTATCTTGGCGTAGCCTACACCGAAGAGGGCATTGCACTTAGAAAAAAGGGGATTACCTTACCGATTTTAGTCCTAAATCCAGATCAGGACTCCTACGCATCGTGTTTAGAATTCCAGTTAGAACCTTGCATAGGGACATTTCATCAATTAGACACCCTAATTCGTGTGGTGATTGAGTCTCCTCAACAGCGGGTTCCCATTCATATCGAGATTGAAACAGGCATGAACCGTTTAGGGTTTAGTTTAAATGAGTTAAACGATGTATTGACGGCTTGTAATGCCCAACCGGAAGTCTATATCCAAGGGGTATTCTCTCACTTTTCAGATGCGGATAACCTTGAAGATCTTTCCTTCAGTGAGCAGCAGATCAATGCGTTTAAAAAGGCGAAACAAATGGTCGAAGCCAATGTTTCGAATCCTGTATTATTCCATATGGCAAACTCTGAGGCGATGGTTCATTACAAAGAAGCGCATTTTAATATGGTTCGTTTAGGCCTTGGCATGTTTGGATTAAGCCGGGGTGAATTTGCCAAAAGACTCCAATTTGTTTTGGCTTGGAAGAGTTCAATTTCTCAGGTTAAAAGTGTGCGAAAAGGGGATCGTATTAGCTATGGGCCAGGCTTTGTCGCCTCCAAAGAAATGCGCATTGCCGTCATTCCGGTAGGATATGCAGACGGGTTTCGCCGCGCGTTAAGCGATGGCCATGGATGGGTTTGGATTCAGGGACAAAAATGTTTCACGGTTGGGAAAGTGTGCATGGATATGTTAATGGTTGATGTAAGCCATGTAACCCATGTTTCTGAAGGGGATGAGGTGGTTCTTTTCGACACGGCCGCCACCTTGCAGCACCTATCTGACCAACTTGGCACAATTCCCTATGAACTAATGACAGGGATTTCGAGTCGTGTTCAACGGGTATTTTTATCCGATGGATCGTTAACTTAGGTATTTAAATAAATATGAAAATACTCATCACGGGTGCAGATGGTATGTTGGGCGCTAGCGTTTGTCGCGAGGCCATTGGTCAAGGATATTCCGTTCGCGTTATGGTGCTGCCCAACCGAAATACCAACGTACTCGATGGTTTACCTGTGGAAATAGTAACGGGAGATTTAACCCAAATTGCTGCTCTTGAAAAGGCTGTTCAAGGGTGTCAAGCCGTAATCAATGTAGCTGCTTCAACGAGTATTTGGCCTAGAAGGCAAGCGTTGATCTGGGACATTAATTTTCAAGGGGTAAAAAATTTAATGCATGTTTCGGTCCAACAAAACATTGAGCGATTTATTCAGGTAGGGACAGCGAATTCTTTCGGCCATGGTGACCCTTCTGCCCCTGGAGACGAAACGTATGATTTTAAGGGATCTGCGTACAAAATGGATTATGTAGACAGCAAGTATGAAGCGCAAAGAATGTTATTAAAAGCCCATGAAAACGAAGGATTTCCTGCAATTATCATCAATCCTACCTACATGATTGGCCCGTATGATTCTGGGCCTACTTCTGGAAGGATGATCCTAGAACTTTACAAAGGTAATTTGCCAGGATATGCTTCTGGATATAAAAATTTTGTTTATTCAAAGGATGTTGCCGTAGGGATTATCAATGCCTTAACCTTGGGGCGTATAGGGCAATGTTATATTGCAGGAAATGAAAACTTATCGTTTGAACAATTTTTTCAAAAAGCATGTTCGGTACGAGGATTACCTTTTAGGTTAAAGCGTGTTCCCAATGGTTTGATCTATATGGTAGGGTTTTTTAATTCCCTTTGGGCACGCTTGGTTGGTAAGCCACCAAAATTAGGGTATCATATGGCCCAACAGGCGACCATGAAACAATGTTATTCTCCAGAAAAGGCAAGAAAAGAACTTCGGATACCGTCCACCCCAATAGAAGAAGCCATTTTGGATGCGGTTCGCTGGTGGGAGGAACATGGTTATCTTTAGGTTTGGATCGGAAATAAAAAAAGAACGTTTATGGATTGGAAAGACAAGGTAGTGTTAGTCACCGGTTCTTGTTCAGGCTTAGGATTAGAGATGAACCGACAATTGGTTTTGGCTGGAGCAAAGGTTGTGTATCATTCTAGAAGTGCTACCAAACCTTTACATGAATTCGCGTTGGAGGCTATTCAACAAGAGAGAGCGATTCATCTTCATGGAGACGTACAATCGTATGAAGTAAACGTGCGGTTGATAGAAGAAACGATACAGGTTTTTGGTCGGCTTGATGTGCTAATTAACAACGCAGGGATATCCTCGGTAGGGACCCTTGAAGACACAGAAATTAGTACCCTAAACGAAGTATTCTTTTCCAATTTAATGGCAGTGTTGTATTTGACGAAACTTGCTATCCCACATTTGAAAAAGAATGAAGGAAAAATCTATTTTATTTCTTCCTTGGCCGCTTTCTATGGCTTACCGAATTATCTTTCCTATTCTTCCTCCAAAATCGCTTTGAAAACAGCGCAAGAAGCGCTTTCTTCAGAGCTCAAACCTTTCCATATTAAAGTGGGGATTATTTACTTGCCTTTTGTTCAGAACGATGCATCGAAGTATACCTTAAACCAGTATGGTGAACGCGTAGAAGTGCCGCAACGAAACCAACGGATGCTGTTAACCCAACCTCAGGCGGCTCATCGAATTTTGTCGGCGATTTCTCGTTCAAGGTTAAGGGTTTACCCTAGCCAGACGGCGCGTATTTATAAAACCCTAAATCAATATTTCCCCAGGCTTGTTTCATGGTTGGTGGATAGAAACTACCAAAAACAGCGAGGTTGATTTTCAACTGGTTTATTGTGACCAATTGTTTATTTATCTGTAATTTCGATAAAAAATGAGTCATGAATAAACGAATTGAACAGGCATTAAATGAGCAAATCAGTAAGGAGGCGTCTTCTTCGCAGTATTACTTATCCATGGCTTCTTGGGCTGAAACACAAGGTCTTTCGGGAATCGCAGTATTCATGTATGCCCATTCCGATGAGGAACGATTCCATATGTTGAAACTGATAAAGTTTGTTAATGAACGCGGAGGAAAAGCTATTGTTCCAACCATTCAACAGCCACCCTCAACTTTTGACTCGGTTCAACGTATGTTTGAATTGCTCCTGGCCCATGAACTTACGGTAACACAGTCTATTAATGAGGTCGTTGATGTGTGTTTGAAAGAAAAAGATTATACCACCCATAATTTTATGCAGTGGTATGTATCTGAACAAATGGAAGAAGAGGCGTTGGCACGCTCCATATTGGATAAGTTAAATCTCATAGGGGAACAGAAAGGGGGAATGTATTTATTCGACCGAGAAATGCAAGAAATCACTGCTGCTGGCGCGAAAAATTACGATGGCGTGGCGTAATTTCGGATTGCTGGTCCTCCTTACCTTTTTTGGAGGTATGGTAGAGGGGCAGCAAGGGATAACATTTGAAAATTATGGTATAGCCGATGGATTGTCACAATCCGCGGTGTCGTGTATCCTTGAAGATGATCTTCACCAATTTTGGATTGGTACACAAGAAGGCTTAAATCGATTTGATGGCCTTGAATTCACAAGCTTTCAAAAAGAAAACACCCCGGTTTTTTCCAATTCACATTTCCTCTCTGGAATTAAAGGAAAACACCATGAGCTTTGGTTTGGTACCAAAAATGGTTTAATTCGCTACGATCTCTTTACCCATACTTTTCGTTCTTTTATTCCGGAAACGATTCGTACGCATTCGTTTGAACAAATCTTTTGGTTAAACGAAGACTGTATAGCGGCAAAAACGACCAACGGCCTCTTGTTTATATTTAATACCAAGACCAATGCCTTTTCAAGGCATTCCCTGAGCGATATTAATCCAAAAAAAATTGAGGGGGGAGAAGGAGGGGTTTATGTTGTAGGGGCCAATAATGAAATTCAATTCCTTTCAAATTCATTCAAGGTTACGTCTTTAAAAGGTCCGTCCAAGGAACCCATTGTTTCAGTTTTTTATCGGTTTAAATCGTTGTTTTATTTCACCGTAAAAGGGGGGACCCGTTTGGACCTAAAATCCAAAGCCTACGAAGGCGTTTTTAAAGCCCTTTTTGCGAACACAACCTTAGAAGTGAGTGGCATTGAATTCTACGATCAAAGGTGGTACATATCAACAAGGCAAAATGGACTGTTTATTCAAGATAAACAAGGCAATATCGTCAACCATAAGGCCAATATTTTTCAGCGAAATGGGTTGATTTCTAATAATATAAACTGTATAAATATCGATGCTGGTGGTGTGGTTTGGTTAGGAACCGACAAGGGCTTATCGTGTTTTCGAGATAAGGAGGATGTCATTAAATATTATGGCCCGTCCGTATTACCCGAGGTTGGCCTACCCTCAGAGAATGTTTGGAGTTTTTCCACGGGTATTACTAAGGATGAACTTTTGATCGGAACCGACGTTGGGATTTCCCTATTCCAGATGAAAAAAGGGCAATTCAAGCATTTTTACAGAAATATGGGAGGCGAATTATCTGCCCACAATGATGGATCTGTTATGGATATTAAACCGATTTCCAACAACCGCTATTTGGTGGCTTGTTATGATGGTTTATTTTTTTTCCGTGCAGAACCCTCCTCCCCCTTTACACCCGTTAGACCAAAGGTTTTAAATGCGAAAAAAATTCCGACACGCTTTTATAGACTGTTACAGGTAAAAAATAATCTTTTTTTGGTGGGTACGGAAGTCGGTCTATTTTCCCTTGATTTGAACACCAACCTTATGCATTTAATTAAACAGGCCGATCATACCGATGGACGATCCACGGTCTTGGATGTTCAAAAGAATGCGAAGGGTGAGATCTGGGCGATTTTTGACAACATCGGGTTGTGTAAGGTTAGACAAGACCTTTATGGGTTTACTCTCATCCCCAGCCGACACAACACCCTACTCCATTCGCTCATCAAGGAGCCCTTAACGAGTTTAATTGAGCCCAAGCCCGGTCATTTGTTTTTGGGTACGCTAGGTTCGGGTATCCTTTACTTACAAACCGAAACGGGAGTTGCACGCTTAATCACCAAAAAGGAAGGGTTACCAAACAATGTGGTTAATGGACTCGTGTTGGATAAAGACCATCGAATTTGGGTGAGTACCAACCGCGGGATGGCCTGTTTAAATGAACAAGGGAAGGTGCTTCAAGACATTGAGGTGTTAAGCTCAGAATTAATAGAATATAATACCAACGCTTATTTTATTGATGCGATTGGGAGGGTTTATTTTGGCGGGGTTTCAGGATTTAATTTCTTTGATCCTTCAAAACTAAAAACTAAGGTTTTTGATTATTACCCCGTCATTTCACGGGTTAAATTACAAGCGAAAAACGATAAATATCCTGAGGGATTTTTAACCCGAATTCAGCTCGAGAATTCAGGAAATGAAATTGAATTGTCCTATAACAATCGAAATTTTGAAATTCAGTTTCAACCGAACAGCCTCTATTTAGCAAAAAGCATCACGTATAAATGTGTCATTGTTGGCGATAAAAGTGACACCATTTATCTGGGAAATACCAATCGAATTTCATTGAGTTCCTTGGCGTGGGGGACCTATTACCTTAGAATTTATTCTAAAGTGGGTAATGGTTCTTGGACCAAAACCCCAGCGCTTTTAACCGTCACTATTAATCCTCCTTTTTGGGCAAGTTGGCCGTTTTGGTTGGTTACGGTGTTTATTATCTTTTTCTTGGTCTTCTTATATTTTCGCTTCAAAATAAACCAAGAAAGGCGGGAAAAGCAGGTTTTGGAATCCTTAGTTATGGCAAGAACCCAGGAAATCCTAGCCCAAAAAGATCAAATTGAACGTAAAAACCAAGCGATCAATCGTGAAAAAGAAAATGTCCTACTACAACAAAAATTACTTTACGTAGAAAAAGAAAACGCCGAAAAATGGTTGAACAATGCCTTGCCATCCCAGGTTGTTAAAGAATTAAAAGTTAACGGTAAAGTGGCGGCCAAGGCTTTTGAGTCTACTTCCATTTTATTTACCGATGTGGTGGGTTTTACTAAAATCTCGGAGTCCATTACCCCCAACCGACTGGTGTATAAGCTCGACATTTTGTTTAAAAAATTTGATCAGATTATTCATGAAAACAACCTAGAGAAAATTAAAACCATCGGAGACGCATACATGGCGGTTGGTGGAATACCCGAAAAAAATTCAACTCACGCCATTGACGCATGTGTCGCTGCGTTACAAATGCAACATTACATGACGTTGAAGCAGTTTGACGCCATTGCCAATCATAAAGAATTTTGGGAAATTCGAATTGGGATCAATACAGGACCCGTTACGGCAGGTATCATTGGAAAACTTAAAATCGCTTATGACGTTTGGGGCTCATCCGTTAACCAAGCGCAACGAATGGAAATGTTGGCTGAACCGGGAAGCGTGACCATATCTGGCAATACGTTTCGCTTAGTAGAACCTTATTTCGAGTTTGTCTACAAAGGAAAGGCAAAGATGAAATCTAAAGCTTTATTGGATTGCTATGAAGTAATTCGAATAAAGCCAGAATTATCTAGTAAAGGAGAAGGGTTGGTTCCCAACGACTTGTTTTATGAAATTGTAGGCTTGCATCATTACAGTTCCATTAAGTATTATTCGGCTGAAAATGAGTTGATCCAATTGCTGAGCGAAAAATTACCAAAGGATTTGTATTATCACACCTTAGACCATACCAAAGATGTGGTGAAAGCAGTGGAACGTTTAGCCTTGTTAGAAGGGGTAAGAGACGAAGGGCTTTTTTTACTTAAAACGGCGGCTCTTTTTCATGACGCGGGCTTTACGGAACAATACGAACATAATGAACCCATTGGCGCGAGATTAGCCGAAGAAATGCTTCCGAAACATGGGTATTCAGATCAACATATTCGAACGATCTCTGAATTGATTTTCGTCACTCAAGTTCCTCATAAACCGGTCAACAAGCTTCAAGAAATCATGTGTGATGCGGATCTTGATTACTTAGGCACGGATTCCTTTGCCCTCATTTCTGATTATTTACGCAAGGAGTTGTTAGCCAAAGGAAAAATACAAACGGATAGGGAGTGGGATGAAATTCAGGTGTCTTTTCTAAATACGCATCGTTACTTTACGCCCACAGCCATTCAAACGCGATTGAAAAAGAAGAAGGAAAACCTGCAAAAAGTTATAAGCAGGCTTCAAGAAAATAGGTACTCCTAAAGATCCCGCATGTTTTTGGAACCTCCATTTTCATCGGAATTTCGCTTAAAGGTATAGGTATACCCAAAACAGTACATAAAACGCCAACGGGGTACATTGTTAATCCACTGATCGGTCATCAGTCCAAAATCAATGGCATGTTGACGCTTGAGATCAACATCAAAACCTAAAAAATATCGTATACGGTTTGCTCCCCGGGAACCTTGGTTTAGGGAATAAAATATTTCCGCAGATAACGATGGGCTTAACGGAAAGTTTTCAATGTCATATGCAATGGATGGTTTTAGGCGAATCGCTTTGTCAAATTCAGCATCTGACACGCCCCCTTTAGGCTCTAAACTGTATTGATATCGTGCTCGTAACCCCGCGCTTAATCGTTCTTTACTCCAATTAAATTGTAGATTTCCATTAATTCTATGGGAAAACACCATCGGAGCGTCAACGTCCCTGCTTCCAATTAAACGGTAATCTACAGAGGGCTTAAACCATTTATTTACCTTGTATCGGAAACTCACTTGGGGAAAAAAAGTCTCCAGTCCGTAGGTGCCGTAACGTTGTGTAAGATCAACACCCACAAGCAGGGTCTTATTTATAGGAATTTTAGTGCCTGCGGTGACCCAAAGCTCATTAGAAACGGACTGTGCCGTGATGTAAACACTAAAAAAGGAGAATATGCACAGTAGAAAGGGTCTCACTATTGTTCCTTATTCAAAATAATTTCACCTAAGTCTACCTCTTCATCTTTTCCTGTGATTTCCACTTCAAACAGTTTTTCTTGTTGCAAGGAGGCACAAGGGTAACAGTTTTCATACGCAAAAACCACATACTTCCCCGGCCGTAGGTATTTAAATTCAAACGTGCCGTCGTAGGAAGTGCTGATGTCATCGTCATAAAAAGTATGGTCATTACCGTAAACAATGTAGATGTTTTCGTCGCCCAAGGGCGCTTGGCCCGCCAACTGAGTAAGTTGTTTGTCGCTGTAAAAACGGCCGGTTAACTTTCCTTTTATGGTGGCTTTCCCTCCAATTCCTGGGGCCTTTGAGCAAGCGCCAAAAAACAAAAGGATAAGGATGGATGTTTTAAAGTAAATCAATAATTTCATAACATAAGGATAATATGGTTATCTGTGTAAAGATAGTTTTTTTGAGAAAAGACGCATCTTTTTCTTCGAATTATCGTACCTTTCAACATTGAAAAATTTACCCATGCGCCATCTATTATTCTTATATACAACGGTTTTTGTTTTTGCGTTTAGTTATTCTCAGGTTCTCATTAACGAATATTCTTGTTCTAATGTGAACGGGCCAACGGATGCGTATGGCGAACGTGAGGATTGGATTGAACTTTTGAACACAACGGGTAGCCCAATTGATTTAACAGGTTGGTACCTTTCTGATCGTGCCACCAACCTTACAAAATGGCAAATCCCAAGTGGTAGCATTCCCGCCAATGGATATAAAATGGTTTTCTGTTCCAAACGAAATACCGTGAACGGAAATCAATACCATCCCAATTTTAACCTTGCTCAAACCGATGGCGAGTGGATCATCCTAACCAACCCATCTTTAGTCGTTGTTGATTCCTTAAAAATTAAGTTTTTGACCAAA
>JBJTWF010000031.1:0-3202 GCA_046081565.1 Flavobacteriales bacterium
GGTAAGGCTACCAGCGTCTTTAAAGCAATTTCTTATAAGGATGAGCGCCATGATTTCGAGTTGTTTGGAGATGCTTTTCGTGTAGCTTTTACGGAGGTAGTAGATTAATAAATATACTTCGTACACCAGTAACGAACTAAATGGAGAAAACAGCGCAGAGAAAGGATTCCCGAATAAATTCTTGGGAAAGTATTGGGGAGAGAGCCATTCCCATTTCAACAAAAAAATGAGGGAAGCATGGACAATAAATGTGCTTACCCCGAAGTAGAGGGTTAGAAGCTCGAACCTCGATTTAAATGCTGGGGTAAAAAACATGATAAGCCATTGATATTAAATAGGTTGAACAACTAAAAGGCATAAAAGTTCACCGGTACCTGGAGGGTTAACCCAAACGATTTGAATGGTTTCGTACGTATTAGGGTTCGATGCAAGAGACTTTTTTATGGGAACCGTCAGAAGACCCTCTTATGGCGAATACGCCGAAATTGAGGAAAAGGAATAAAAGAAGGTAGGCGGTTCGTTTCATGTCGTTAAACTTTGTTGAATTTGTTGGATTTTTTCTTGCAGAGAAAGGTAAAGAATTTCGTCCGTAATGCCTTCATCCGGCCGGAAGTTTTGCTGAAAGTTGGGCAGCGAAAAATGGTCTAAAATGATCGCTAGATGCCTTGGAAAACGTTCGAGAGCAGCCGTCATTACTCCCATTCCTCCTCGAGGTCCTGGAGAGGTAGATAACAGAAAAAATCGGATGTTTTCGAACGTCTTTGGTTGATACCTCGAACACCAATCGAAGAGGTTTTTAAAGGCTGCCGTGTAGCTACCGTTATGTTCCGCTAAACTTAAAACAACGAGGTCAGCACTTTTCAATTTTTCCATAAAGTCAATGACAATGGATGGTATACCCTCCGTTTCGCGATCTTCACTGTATAAAGCACATTCATAATCCGAAAGGAGTAATATGGATACGTCTGCACCTTGGAAGAGTTGTGCTACGTGTTCAGCAAATTGCTGATTGATGGAAGATTTACTGGTTGATGCTCCGAAGGCGATAATTTTCATGTTAGAATAATTTAGAAAGTAACCAATACCAAAAAACACCAATAATAATTAGCCCCATCAGAATGCCAACAATTCCCACGATTTTTATCCATGTTACGCTAAAGCGGTCCAAGGGCTCATGCATTCTTTTTTCGTGATCATCGGGTTAACGGTTCATGGGATTCGTTTTAGTAATTAGTGGGTTTATGGTTCATCAAAAATTCAAGGGTTCCTCCCTGAACGAGTTCGTTATGGTCGATAAAGGGATTTTTTATCACTTTTCCATTCCATCGCACTTCTTTCACGTAAATATTTTTTCGGGATTGATTTTTTGTGCTGATAACCAGCATTTTATTTTCGGGTAGGGTGATTTTTGCATTGACCACAAGTGGACTTCCTACGGCGTAAGTTGTCGATCCGGGTGTTACAGGATAAAATCCCAAAGCGCTGAAAATATACCACGCGCTCATTTGACCAGCATCGTCATTACCGCAGAGGCCATCAATTGTTGGTGAGTACATCTCATCCATCACCATTCGAACCGTTTTCTGCGTTTTTTCTGGATGACCTGTCCAATTGTACAAATAGGGAATATGGTGACTTGGTTCGTTTCCGTGGACATAGTTTCCGATGATTCCGTCCCTCGTGATATCCTCGTTCTTTTCAATGTATTTATCATCAATTTCCATGGTGAAGAGCGAATCAAGATGTTGGGTCATGCGTCGTTCCCCCCCCATTAAGTTCACCATACGAGGAACATCCTGCGGAACATATAATCCATAATTCCAGGCATTCCCTTCAATAAAACCTTGTCCATGCGTATCCATAGGGTCAAATGCCTGTCGAAACTGACCCGTTGATACACGAGGCCGCATGAATCCAATGGTTGCATCATAAACGTTTTCGTAACAGGTGGATCTTTTCAAAAATTCTTGAGTGGTTTTCGCATCACCCATTCGATTAGCAATTTGAGCAATACACCAATCGTCGTAGGCATATTCCAAGGTTTTCGATACCGAAGAATGGCTTAAATCGTCGGGAACATAGCCGTAGGTTAAATACGGACCAATTCCTTCAAAATAAGGAACTTTAGCGGTGGTAGTGCAAGCAGCTAGCGCTTTTTTTACATCGAAGTCCCCCACCTTCTTAACCACGGCATCTGCAATTACCGATGTGGCATGGTAACCGATCATGCACCAATTTTCATTAGCATAATGACTCCAGATAGGCAACATCCCGTGGACGCTTTGCGATTGATGGGCAAGCATGCTTTTTATCATGTCGTTGTTGCGCTCTTGTTGAATAAGGTTGAAAAGTGGGTGCAATGCACGATAGGTATCCCAAAGCGAGAAAATAGTATGGTTGATAAAGCCCTCAGAGACATGAATGTTTTGGTCCAAACCGCGGTATTTTCCGTCCACATCTTCATAAAGAATGGGAGAGAGATTGGTGTGGTATAAGGCGGTGTAAAAATTAATTCTATCGTTTGTGTCCAGCATCTCTACCTGTATTTTGGAAAGTTCAACATTCCACTTTTCCTGAGCCTTTCGGACTACTTCCTCGAATTTCCAATGCGAAAGCTCCGTTTCTAGGTTGAGCATAGCGCCCTCACAGCTCACGGAGCTCAAGGCTACTTTGAGCATTATTGGTTTGTTGGGAACAACATTGAAATTAAACCAAGAGCGCACATTTTTACCAGCTATTTCAGGAAAATCAACTTTCTCATTAAATCTGCGGTAAAATCCTTTGTAATCATTCTTATCGTAACGTTGGAAGCCATAATGCAGAATCGGTTGGGAGAAGCGAATTACAAAAAATACTTTTCGGTCTCGAGCCCAACCGTTAGTTTGTCGGTATCCCGTGATGGTGCTATCGTTTTCAATGCGTAAAAAGGTCCATACATTTTTTTCAGCGTGATGGTAAATGTTATAAACCATATCCAATAGGATAGTGGCCTCCTTATTTTCAGGAAACGTGTAGCGATGTAAACCGACTCTTTCCGTAGCCGTCATTTCTGCTTTAATTTGATGTTGATCGAGGACCACTTCATAGTAACCTGGACTTGCCTTTTCACGGTCATGCGAAAACGGAGATGAATAGCCGTGATCTTGCAGTTCGTTGCGTCTTGTAAAGTCAATGGGCCCAATGGTTGGCATAATGAGAATAT
>JBJTWF010000032.1:0-3616 GCA_046081565.1 Flavobacteriales bacterium
TCTAAGCCTTGTTCCTGTAACCTATAGGCTTTGAGTTTATTCGTTAGCCCAATTCCCCTTCCTTCTTGGTTCATGTAAACAATAACTCCTTTCCCTTCTTCTTCGATAAGTTCCATGGCTTTATGCAATTGTGGGCCACAATCGCAACGACAGGATCCGAAAATATCTCCTGTCAAACAAGAAGAATGAACGCGGACTAAAATGGGCTCGTCTTTATCCCAAGATCCTTTTACCAATACCAAGTGATCTTGGTCTGTGTTCTTATCTTTAAATGCATGCAGTTGAAAGTCACCGAATGTGGTAGGAAGTTGAACATCTACCACTCTTTCTACATGGGTTTCATAAGCAATGCGGTATTTTATAAGTTCTTCAATGCTAATTATCTTTAAGTCAAACCGTTTAGCGATTTCTACCAGTTGGGGTAAGCGGGCCATGGTCCCATCTTCGTTTAAAATTTCAACGATCACTCCAGCTTCCTCGAAGCCTGCCATTCGAGACAAATCCACTGCGGCTTCGGTATGTCCAGCACGTCGCAAAACTCCACCTTTTTTTGCTCTTAGGGGAAAGATATGCCCGGGTTTACCTAATTCTTCGGGACGTGTTTTTGGGTCAATCAGGGCAAGGATAGTTTTTGAACGATCGCTGGCTGAGATGCCTGTGGTGCAGCCATGACCAATGAGATCTATACTGACGGTGAATGGGGTTTCGTAGGCGGCTGAATTATTTCTCACCATCATTTCTAGTCCCAAAAGATCACATCGTTCTTCGCTCAAAGGGGCACAAATTAAACCACGACCATGGGTAGCCATGAAATTAACCATCTCTGGGGTGGCATTTCGTGCAGCGGTAAGGAAATCCCCTTCGTTTTCTCGGTCTTCGTCATCTACTACAATGATAACTTTGCCATTTTTTAGTGCTTCTATGGCTTCCTCTATGGTGTTAAGTGGATATGACATTATGCTTTATTCGGGATTTGTTTAAGTGTTTCTAGGAGGTATGACCAAAATTTTTGAACGGAGGAAATTTGAACTTTTTCATCAGGGGAATGCGCGGCTCGTATATTAGGACCGAAGGAAATCATGTCTACCCCGGGTAGATGTTGTCCAAGGATTCCGCATTCTAACCCTGCGTGACAGGCTTTTACTTTAGGTTGATCATGGAACATTTTTACATACAGACGCTCCATTAGATGTAAAATAGATGAATTTTGGTTGGGTTTCCATCCCGGGTAATCACCGCTTTGTTCGACCGTTGCGCCCATGTTTTCGAAACAAGAACGAATAACCATGCTTACTTCTGCCTTGGTGCTTTCAACGGAACTCCGTTGAAGGGACTGGGTGTTAAATTGACCATCTTTAATGATGACACGAGCTAAACTAGAGGATGCCTCTACTAGATTGGGTATGTCTGGGCTCATTCGGTAAACACCATTTTGTACCGCGCACAAGGTGTTTAGTATTTTAGTACAATCCTCTTCAGATAGCGCTCCTCTATTGCTGGTGATGGGTTCGATTTCGAAGCGATGCTCGGGTTCCAGGGATAGATACTCTTCTTTTAATTGAATGATGGAATGTTCAATGCGTTGGATTGCTTCGAAACGGTTTGGAACGGTTAGGGTGCAGGTGGCCTCTCTTGGAATCGCATTCCTAAGGCTCCCCCCATCGAAGGAAATAAGTTGTATTGGAAATTCACGCTTTAACTCCCAAAGAATTCTTGCCATCCACTTATTAGCATTACCTCGTCCTTTGTCGATGTCCATGCCTGAGTGTCCTCCGAGCAGTCCTCTTAGTTTAATTTGAATGACCTCCCAATCGCTGTGAAGGGGAATTTCTTTATAGGAATAGTTGGTATTGGTATCAATCCCTCCTGCGCAGCCAATGGACAATTCATCGTCATCTTCTGTGTCAAGATTCAAAAGGATTTTTCCTTGAAATAAGCTGCCATCCATTTGTTTGGCTCCTGTCATCCCGGTTTCTTCATCGATGGTGAAAAAGGCCTCCAAGGCCGGATGCGCTATTTCTTTCGATTCGAGTAAAGCCATAATGGCGGCGACACCGATGCCGTTATCGGCTCCTAACGTTGTACCTTCTGCCAATACCCAATCGCCTTCTATTTTCATTTTAATGCCCTCTTTTTCAAAATCAAAGTGGGTTGTTTCATTCTTTTGGTGCACCATGTCCAAATGTGACTGTAGGATAACAGTGGTGCGATGTTCCATACCAGAGGTGGCAGGTTTTTTTATAATTACATTACCTATTCGGTCTTCTAAGGTTTCTAGGCCAAGGGATTTACCAAAGTTTATCATAAACTGGCGAACGCTTTCTTCTTTCTTCGAAGGTCTTGGTACGGCATTTAAATCGGCAAAGGCGCTCCACAAGGACTGGGGTTCAAGGGTTCGAACATTCATGATTAAGGGAATTTTGGGAATTGTTGAAAATCGGGGTCTCTCTTTTCAAGAAAAGCATTTTTTCCTTCTTGGGCTTCATTGGTAAGGTAGTAGAGCAGCGTAGCGTCCCCGGCGAACTCCATTAAACCGTGTTGTCCATCTAATTCTGCGTTCATCGCCCGTTTGATCATTCGAACGGCTAGTGGGCTTCTTTTCATAATGGTTTTGCACCATTCTACGGTGGTATCTTCCAATTTATTTAGGGGGACAACCTTGTTGACCATACCCATTTTTTCTGCTTCTTCGGCCGAATATTGATTACACAAAAACCAAATTTCTCTTGCTTTTTTTTGTCCAACATGTCGTGCCAAGTAGGAAGAACCAAATCCGCCGTCGAAACTGCCTACTTTAGGACCCGTTTGTCCAAAACGTGCGTTGTCTGAAGCAATGGTAAGATCGCAAACCACATGAAGTACATGTCCACCCCCTATTGCATATCCATTGACCATGGCAATAACAGGTTTAGGCAAGGATCGTATGGCCTTGTGAAGGTCAAGTACATTGAGTCGAGGCACACCGTTTTCTGAAATGTAGCCACCAATTCCTTTAACGTTTTGGTCACCGCCTGAACAAAATGCCTTGTCTCCTTGGCCGGTTAGCAGCACAACACTAATATCGTTTCGTTCGCGACAGATTTCCATGGCATCCAACATCTCCATGTTGGTTTCTGGGCGAAAGGCATTGTAGACGTGAGGTCTGTTAATGGTGATTTTCGCGATGCCCTCAAAAAATTCAAATTTGATGTCTTGGTAAGACTTTATTGAAACCCAATTCCGCATGATTTATTTTTTACAAAGGTAATAACAATCAACGAGGGGGAGAGTTTTGGAAATGGGTTAATTTCACTAATGCACTATGAATTTTTCGATACTATTGGTGCCGTGAAGCTGTAGGAAATAAATTCCGGGTAACAAATCCAAGTAAAGGGTAGTGTTGGGTTCGTATGCAAATGTGTGTATTTCACCTAGGGCATTAAATAGCTTTAAGACCGCGCTGTGGGTTGTAGGAAGTTGAAGTTGAAATTTTCCTGAATTCGGATTAGGCAGTATTTTGAATTCGATAGTTTCGCTTTCCTCAAGGTTCAAAGGTGAATTGCATTTGGGCGTTTTGAGCGTTAGGAAATTAGTAGCACTCGGGATGGGATTATCGGTGACATAACCGGCAAAACGC
>JBJTWF010000033.1:0-3676 GCA_046081565.1 Flavobacteriales bacterium
CGCGTTGGAATGCCCCGTTTCTTTGAACATTCGATCCAATACGTCTCGCATGTTTTCCCAGATGGCATAACCATAAGGCTTAATGACCATACACCCTTTTACGTCGGAATGTTCGGCTAAATCGGCCTGGTGTACAATATCGTTATACCATTTTGAATAGTCTGCGGTGCGCGTAGCAATGTTTTTACCCATAGTAAAAGAAATGATGACAAAGGTACAAAAGACCTACAAACTGTAAGGGTTAGGTCGGGTAAGGAATCAGATTAAAATAAAAATTCTTTCTTAGTGGTTTTAAAGGCCTCCACAAAAATGGTTTTGATGGTATCGCTTTGGGGCGAGTTTTTGATCAAATGTACCGAACAATCAACGGTACTTCCACCAAAAGATCCAGGTTTAATATACTCTTTCAAGTTAAATTCAGCCAATCCATTCACGTCGGTAATTTCTTCCATGACAAAAGGAACGTATGGTGCATTGGGCGTAACGCCATCAATTACCACCTTGGCCCCTAACTTGGGCTGACCGTTATAACCAACGTATACGCGGAGCACGGTATCGCTTTGTTTTTGGCAGCCGCTAAAAACAAAGAAAAGTAGGGCAACTAAGGGGATAATTCGTAGGATCATAGTCGTATATTCTATTCAAATGTAGGAAAACTACCACGTAAACGCAAATGTTAATACCTTTGAGTAGTGAATTCTTTGCTTCATTTTTTTGAAAACCTTCACCCGGTCTGGGCAGCATTAATTGCAACAACCTTTACTTGGCTTGTAACGGCTGCGGGGGCAGCATTGGTTTTCCTTTTCAAAACGATGCACCGTGGTCTCTTGGATGCTATGTTGGGGTTTACCGGAGGAGTTATGGTTGCTGCCAGTTTTTGGTCCTTGTTAAACCCATCGATTGAAATGTCGGAAAAGCTTTTTCCTTCCATGCCCTGGATGCCTGCTGCCGTTGGGTTTTTGGTAGGAGCCCTGTTTTTATATGTACTCGATAAAAAAATGCCTCATTTACATCTCAACTTCAACGATGAGGAATCCGAAGGCGTTAAAACCCAACTGCATAAAACCACGCTGTTGGTTTTGGCCATTACCTTGCACAATATTCCAGAAGGCTTAGCAGTAGGGGTTCTGTTTGGTGCTGCAGCGAATGGAATGGGAGGAGCTACCATTGGTGGAGCGGTGGCATTAGCGATTGGAATTGCCATTCAAAATTTCCCGGAAGGATTCGCGGTTGCGATGCCTCTGCGAAGAGCAGGCGCTAGTAGGTTTAAAGCCTTTTGGTACGGTCAGCTGTCGGCCATAGTAGAACCGATCGCCGGGGTGGTTGGTGCACTTGCAGTGATTTACATCCAACCCATTTTACCGTTTGCATTGGCATTTGCGGCAGGGGCCATGATTTTTGTCGTGGTAGAAGAGGTGATTCCCGAAACCCAACGTGACAAATATACCGACTTGGCGGTGTTAGGATTTATTGGTGGATTTGTGGTAATGATGATCTTGGATGTGGCCTTGGGATAGAGGAAAGGATAGAATGACTTAAAGGCTCTTGTATTCTCCTAATATCCTAATATCTTAATATCTAAATGTCTTAACATCTTAAAGTCTTTTTTACGCTATCCACAAATCGTTGCTTCCGTGGCCTTCAGTATTTCCCGTACTTCCTCCAAGGTGGGTGCTTCTGCGTATATTCTCAGTACGGGTTCGGTTCCTGAGGGACGAATCATTACCCAACGTTCAGCATCAATGATGTATTTGAATCCATCGGTGGTGAGTGTATCCTTGATTGGATAGTTCCCAAAATGCGTGAAATGATTAGCCGTGCATTGTGAAACAATACGTTCTTTCAAGGCTTCCGAAAGGTGTAGGTCACTGCGTTCAAATTTAAAAGGCCCAACAATTTCATACACCTCTTCGATGAGGTCTTCTAAACGTTTTCCTGATTTGGCCATGAATTCCCAAAGGATTAGTCCCATCCAAATACCATCCCGTTCTGGAATATGACCTTTCACTGCAATTCCCCCCGATTCTTCTCCCCCTAAAAGTACGTCCTCTTTAACCATAATGGCTGCAATGTCTTTAAACCCAATTTTGGTAGTGGTATGTTCTAAACCGTAATGCTCACACATTTTGTATACCCTTGGCGTTACGCTGAAGGCAATAGCAACTTTGCCGGACATTCCCTTGTATTTAACGAGATAATGAATCAGCAACAAAATGATGTGATGCGAGTCAATGAATTCTCCGTGGCTGTTATATAGGCCAATTCGATCTGCATCCCCGTCCGTTGCTAATGCACAATCTACGTTTTGGTGCGATTTAATATAGGAAGCTAATTCTTCCAAGTTCTTTCCAATGGGTTCTGGTGCTTGTCCTCGAAACGTAGGGTTATGATCACAGTGCAATAGTACCGTTTCTGGAAGCAATTGGGGTATGACGCGTTGTCCAGCGCCGTACATGGCGTCGTACATCAAACGCAATCCCGAGGATTTAATGGCGGGAATATCGAAATGCGCGTAGACATGGTCAAGGTAATCTTTTTCTAATGGAAGAACGTCAACCCGTTGTTGTTTTATCGCTTCTTCCAAGGAAAAATCGCTATAATCAATGGTGCAGGTTTCGGGAATTATCCCCTCGATTTCGTTGATTTTTTCAGGTTGTAAGGGCCCTCCAAATTTTGCTTTTAATTTAAATCCATTGTAGGACGGAGGATTGTGGCTGGCCGTAAGTATAATGCCTAAATCACAACCATAGTTGCGCGCGCCCAGTGAGATCATCGGCGTTGATACGAAACCTTGCGCTACATATACTTTAATGCCTTGTGCCACTAAAACAGCGGCAGCAGTTTGCATAAACAATTCGCCACCAAACCGACAGTCGTGTCCTATTACGATTGAGGGCTGGACAGATTGTTGCTTCAGCCACTTCCCTGTGGCTTCTGTGACTCTAGCCACATTTTCTACCGTAAAGTCTTTGGCGATAATGGCCCGCCAACCGTCGGTGCCGAATTTGATTTGTTGCGCCATTCCTTTTATGAATTAAACTGATGAAACGTTTGTTCGATTATTCCAACGCATTCTTCCAAGGCTGCGTCATCCATGATTAAGGGGGGGGCAAAACGAATAATGTTTCCGTGCGTCGGTTTAGCCAATAGTCCGTTTTCTGCCAATGCCACACAAAAGTTCCATGCTGTATCGCTTTCTGGTGAATCGTTTATAACAACCGCATTTAAAAGACCTTTACCTCTTACCAAGCTGAATAAACCTTTACGGTCCACCAAACGTTGCATCGCTTTTCTGAATTTTACACCCATGCGCCTTGCGTTAAGCATGAGTTTTTCTTCTACAAGGACGTTTAAGGATTCCGTTGCTACCGCACACGCTAAGGGGTTTCCACCAAAAGTTGACCCGTGTTGTCCAGGTTTAATGACGTCCATTACCTCATGGTCTGTCAAAACACCTGATACCGGATATACCCCTCCTCCTAAGGCCTTCCCGAGAATTAAAATATCGGGACGTTGATAGCTTGAACTCCGTTCACACGACGATTCGCAGGTACAATTCCCACAAACGGCTAACAGGCTTCCTGTTCTTGCTAAACCCGTTTGAATTTCATCGGCAATGAATAAGGTTTTTGTTTGTGTGCACAGCGATCGAAGACCCGAAATGTAGGTTTCGTCC
>JBJTWF010000034.1:0-3736 GCA_046081565.1 Flavobacteriales bacterium
TTACTAAGCAGGCCCTCGTATTAAAAGTGGAAGGCTACGAAAAATCTTGGTTGCATTAATAAACAACAAATTATGTCAGCAGAAATTAAAAACTTAAAGGATATTGTAAATTACGAATACGGCTTGAAAAAGATTTTCCCCGAGGCGGAGGACTTTTTACCTTTATTAGGAACCGACTACGTAGAATTATATGTTGGAAACGCGAAGCAATCAGCGCATTACTATAAAACGGCATTCGGATTTCAATCCGAAGCCTACGCTGGATTGGAAACAGGGTTAAAGGACCGTGTTTCGTATGTGTTGAAACAAGATAAAATTCGATTGGTTTTAACTACACCCTTAAACGATGGCGGGGCAATTAATGAGCACATCGTAAAACATGGCGATGGGGTAAAAGTGGTTGCCTTGTGGGTAGAAGATGCGACCAGTGCCTTTGAAGAGACGGTAAAGCGAGGGGCTCAACCCTACATGGAGCCTACTCGGGAGGAAGACGAATTTGGTTATGTTGTTCGGTCTGGAATCTATACCTACGGTGAGACCGTTCATCTATTTGTAGAAAGAAGTCACTATCAAGGCGTTTTTCTTCCAGGGTATCGAACGTGGAATTCCCATTACAATCCATCACCCGTTGGATTGAAATTTATTGATCATATGGTCGGAAATGTGGGGTGGAATGAGATGAATCAATGGGTAGATTTTTATGCCAAAGTAATGGGATTCGCCCAAATTATTTCCTTCGATGACAACGATATTTCTACCGATTACACGGCGTTAATGTCCAAGGTAATGAGCAACGGTAACGGGAGAATCAAATTTCCCATCAATGAACCCGCAGAAGGTAAGAAAAAGTCGCAAATCGAGGAGTACATTGATTTTTACAACGGCCCAGGGGTTCAGCACATAGCGGTAGCGACCGACGACATCGTTTCCACGGTTTCTGCAATGCGTGACCGCGGTGTGGAATTTCTTTACGTACCTGAAACCTATTACGATGATTTATTGGAGCGCGTTGGAGCTATCGATGAAGACGTAGATACCTTAAAAAAACATGGAATTCTCATCGATAGAGACGACGAAGGGTATTTATTACAATTATTTACCAAGCCTGTAGTAGATCGCCCTACGTTATTTTTTGAAATTATTCAACGTAAAGGAGCGCAGTCCTTTGGTAAAGGTAATTTTAAAGCCTTGTTTGAAGCGATTGAGCGCGAACAAGAAAACAGAGGTACCTTGTAGTGAACCTAAGGAGATAAAAAAAGGGGCGTGTAGCCCCTTTTTAGTTTTTGTAAAACAACAGCTCCTTAAACCGTCATTACATCCTTCTCCTTGACCTCGAATATATCATCAATGCGCTTAATGAATCCATTGGTGATTTGCTGTACTTCTTCCTCGGCACCTTTGCTCAAGTCTTCTGATAAGCCTTCATTCTTCAAATCCTTAATCATGTCCATGGCATCTTTGCGGTGGTTTCGAATACCCACTTTCGCATGTTCACATTCGGCTTTGGCTCGTTTTACTAAGTCACGTCGCCGCTCCTCCGTAAGGGGAGGCACCGAAATAATCAATTGCTCTCCATTGTTTTGAGGATTCAAGCCTAAATTGGCATTCATAATCCCTCGTGCGATGTCATTTAACATGGGTTTTTCCCAGGGTTGTACGACAAGCGTTCGTGCATCCATGGTATTGATGTTCGCGACTTGTTGTATCGGGGTCAATGCCCCATAATATTCAATCATTACGCCTTGTAGCATTGCAGGACTTGCTTTTCCAGCACGAACTTTAGTTAATTCTGCCTCAAGGTGAGCGAGCGTCTTTTCATTGGATTCACGAAAATCATCAAAAATCAAATCTAAATCTTCGGTCATGGGGTCAATTATGTACTAGGGTTCCTACTTTTTCTTCTTGGACTAATGCTTTGAGGTTGCCAGGGGTATCCATGTCAAAAACAATGATGGGTAGATCGTTTTCCTTACAGAGCGTAAAAGCGGTTAAATCCATGACATTTAATCCTCTAGCATAAACTTCATCAAAAGTTATCTGTTCGAATTTCTTTGCAAGGGGATCTTTCTCTGGATCAGCCGTGTAAATCCCATCCACGCGCGTTCCTTTCAGAATTACGTCTGCATTGATTTCAATGGCTCTCAGCGAAGCGGCAGAATCCGTGGTAAAATATGGGTTACCTGTACCGGCTCCAAAAATAACAATGCGTCCTTTTTCTAGATGGCGAACGGCCCGTCTACGGATGAACGGTTCTGCAATGGCCTTCATTTCAATGGCCGATAAAAGCCGTGTTTGTAGTCCTAGCGATTCTAACGAAGCCTGTAATGCCATGGAATTAATCATGGTGGCTAGCATTCCCATGTAATCCCCATGGGTGCGGTCCATTCCGCCTTGTTCCGCTTGTACACCACGAAAAATATTGCCACCACCTATAACGATAGCGACTTCTATGCCCATCTGTTGAATTTCTTTAATTTCGAAAGCATAAGCCGCAAGACGAGCATTATCAATACCAAACTGTTTCGAACCCATTAGTGATTCTCCACTTAACTTCAAAAGAATTCTTTTAAACTTCATGACGGCGACCAAATATAATAAAATGAACCTAAAAAAAAGCCCGCAAAAGCGGGCTTCAAAATTAACTTAGTGAAAAACGTTTAAAGTCTGTGACCGTCAACCCTTTCTCAGTGGCGTTTAAAAACTGCTCAACGGTAAGTTTGTTGTCTCGAACAAATTGTTGACTCAACAAGGTATTCTCTTGAAAGAACTTATTCAATCGGCCTAAAGCGATTTTTTCGGCCATGTCGGGCGCCTTACCTTCTTGTATGGCAAGTTCCTTTCCGATTTCTACTTCGCGCTCTATAGTCCGTGAGTCTACGCCATCCTTAGTAACGGCGATAGGATTCATGGCTGCAACTTGCATAGCCACTTGTCTTCCCGCTTCGCTAGCGTCATCCGAAGCGCTGTTCAATACAACCAACGTTGCCAATTGATTTCCGGGGTGATTATAAGAAACCACTTTATCTCCTCGAAGAACAGCATATCCCGATAGATCCAATTTCTCACCAATGACACCAATTTGTTCCGTAATTTTTTCTTCGATGCTTAGTTTTCCGTCGTAAGATAGGGCTTTGAGGGCATCAACGCTTTCGGGAAGGTTTTCGAGTGCTTTATTCACAAGCGATTGAACAAGCGATACATATCCTTCGTTTTTAGCTACGAAATCCGTTTCGCAATTTAAGGTTAGGATTACACCAGCCGTACCATCTTGGGTAGTTTGGGCCAAAATAATACCTTCTTTAGCGTCATTATCCCCACGTTTTGCTGCAATTTTTTGACCTTTTTTTCTTAATATATCAACGGCTGCTTCAAAATCACCATTAGCTTCCACTAACGCGTTTTTGCAGTCCATCATTCCGGCACCTGTCTGTTGCCTCAATTTATTTACATCTGCTGCTGTAATTGCCATTTTATATCTTGTTTTGTGTTAATTACGCCTCGGTAGTCGAATCTTCTTCCGGTGCAGAAGCAGGTTCTTCTACGCTTGTTTCGGCAGGAGCTTCTTCTTGGGTTTCGGGAGCTTCCTCTTGGCTTTCAGGAACTTCCTCTTGGGTTTCAGGAACTTCCTCTTTTACCGTTTCCGCTTTGGGAGATTCTTCTTGGGTATCAGGCGCTTCCTCTTGGGTTTTAGGAACTTCCTCTTTTACCGTTTCCGCTTTGGGAGCTTCTTCTTGGG
>JBJTWF010000035.1:0-2643 GCA_046081565.1 Flavobacteriales bacterium
GCCGTATCCGGCCCAAATTCCTAAGGCCCCGTTACTAATGTTACTTGGAATCAATACAGGCGATGAAAAAGGACTTCCATTGCTTTCCATTTGCGACCTCATTTTATCGAAATAGGTATAAACGGGGATTTCTATATGTGAAAATCTAATCACTACGCTATCCCCATATTTAAAATGCCGTTTAAATCCAGAAGGGTAGGTGCTATCTTTTTCCGGATATCGCGAGTCAAAATCTATCGTTAACCCATTGAAAAATTCATCGCTGAAATACGATGAGCCGCCATGTCTGAATCGGTAATCTTTCGGATGACCATTTACAGCGGTAATGATTTTTGATTCCCATCGATAGGCATTCACTTGAGATACTGGATCTGAAAGTACAGCCAAACAGAGCCCGAATGTGTTGTTTTCTGGATCTGGTATCCAGGAAAGGGAAGTCAGGGGTACGGGAGGACGAATGGTTGTGGTCGCGCTGTAATTGTCGCCATCGTAAGCAATATCCAAGGTATAAGATTTACCTTCTTCCCCGTGGCACGCAGGATCTAATGTTGAGTATACTTTTATGGGAAAAAACGAAAGCGCATTTAATTCTAGGTTGAGCATTTCTGCCAGGGTGATTTGGCTAGCAAGCGGTAATTCACTGGGTGAAAATAACGACAACGCAAAGGAGGTATTCCCTTCCCTGACTGAAACCGTAGCGGTAGTAATATTTGATGAGAAATAGGAGGCAAGATCAGTTGGATTATATAAATATTGCGATTGCATCAGCAGTACAATGGGCGCACCATGGGTTTCTATTCGTGCATCTACGACTACCTTCGCTTCTTCGGATGGAACATCGATCTTAATCTCTTTGGTGCAAGAGTAACACAATAAACACAGCAATGGAATGAAAAAGCGCATGTTTAAAAGTACATAATCTGCTACATTCTTGTTACTATGGATACAAAAAAAGCACCTCGATAGGTGCTTTTAAATCTACTTGTTACGTGCTTATTTTACTTTTTTCACGATGAACTCTGTTCTTCGGTTTTTAGCGTGTTCCTCTTCAGGACACTCTGAAACGACTTTACCTTCGCAAGGACAATTAACTTTCAGCTTCGATTCACCATATCCGATACCTGAGATTCTTGTTGGATTAGAAATGCGTGTTTTTATATATTCGGCAGAAGCCTTTGCACGGCTATCCGATAGCTTCTTGTTGGCGTCTTTCGTTCCACGACAATCCGTATGAGATCCAAGTTCGATCACCATGCTCGGATATTCATTCATGATCGAAACAATTTTATCTAGCTCTAGGGCGGCATCCGTTCGGATAGCAAATTGACCGAAGTCGAAATAGATATCGTTTAACTGCATGATCTTGGATAAATCAACACCTACCTCTACTTTTCCAATGCTAAGGTCTATGAAGTCATTCATGCTAACGGTGCCCGATTTTTTTGGATTATATACGAAATCTATAATCTTGGTAGCATAGTCCGTTTTTTCAAGTTTCACTTCGATGCGTTGATCTTTGCCGTAGGTCAAGTTTTCGAATGCTTTTTGAAACGTTCCTACTTCCTCGGTGGTAGTGGTAAGAATTACTGCACCGGTATTTAAGTCTTTCAACGTTACCTTTACCCCACCAAGGGTTAGACCTGTTTTCGCGTCGGTTACCTTTCCTGTATGCGTAACGTTAGGACGGTTCTCCAAGGCTACGTTCTGTTTTACTTTGGGGGTATTAAAGTCGGTATTCAAGGTAAACGATTCATTTTTATGGTCAATTTTGGTTACCTCAACGGTGTAGACTTGATCCGGCTCTAAGTTGGTGTTATAATATCCTTTGTTATCCGTGGTCAAGGTCGCTACCACTTCTCCCTTACTGTTTTTAATTTGTAATGCAGCCTCTCTCAAGGTGTCTTTGGTATTTAAGTCGGTAACAATACCGCTCATAATGACTTTGAAAACAATTGGACGCAGTTGGTTGAACGTGTAAACATCGTCGTTGTTTTTATTTCTGTTCGAACTAAAGTATCCTTGGTTTTCCGCATGAAAAACGAGGGCAATGTCATCGGAAGATCCATTGATTGGTGCTTCCAAGTTAATGGGATTAAATACATCCTTACCGTTTTTGATTTCCGTAACCCACAAGTCATACCCACCCATTCCTTTGAGCCCATTAGAGGAAAAGAACAATTGTCCCTCTGGGCTAAACCATGGAAAAAATTCGTTTCCAGACGTATTCACTTTTGGACCCAAATTAATCAGGTTGGAAATGCTTCCGTTTTCGGCTAGCGTGGCAACGTATAAATCGGTTCCACCCTGTCCGCCAGGCATATCCGATGCAAAAACGATTAAATCTCCTGATGGGGAAATGGCAGGGTGTCCAATGGAATAATTTTCATTGTTAATAGAACACGCTTCGACCTTGGACCATTTTCCTTTTGCATCCACGGAAGCGGTAAATAACTTCAACTCTCTTTTTTGGGTTTGTTTGCTTTTCTTTTTGTGATTGCGAGTAAAGAATACCCTTTTCCCGTTTGGCGTAAAGCAAAGTGGCCCTTCATTAAATTTACTGTTGGAGACCCCTTGAAAACCAGAAACTTTATTCGTTTTTGGGGTAACCTCGAAATAGTTGAAAAACGGCTGGTCGTTACTGCC
>JBJTWF010000036.1:0-1802 GCA_046081565.1 Flavobacteriales bacterium
GCTGAATTTGAAGAACAAATGTTTACAGCCCAAAGCGAAGCGAGGTCGTCGTTTGGTGACGATGCCGTATTTATTGAAAAGTTTGTCAGCAAACCCAGGCATATTGAGATTCAGGTTTTTGCAGACCAGTTAGGCAATGTAGTTTATTTGTTTGAACGGGAATGTTCCATCCAACGCCGTCATCAAAAAGTGGTGGAGGAGGCTCCTAGTGCCGTAGTTTCCGAATCCTTGCGGAAGCAAATGGGAGAAGCCGCGGTTCAAGTGTGTAAGGCATGTTCGTATACGGGAGCGGGAACGGTGGAGTTTTTACTCGATGCGGATTTGAATTTTTATTTTTTGGAGATGAATACCCGCCTTCAAGTGGAGCATCCTGTTACGGAAGAAATTACAGGTACCGACCTTGTAGAATGGCAGGTTAGGGTAGCACGGGGAGAACGCTTGCCAAAACTACAAGACGAATTATCCATTCATGGCCATGCCATAGAGGTACGAGTGTATGCGGAAGATACCTTGAATGGTTTTGTTCCGGATATCGGTACGTTGGAACGATATAGAATCCCTTCAGGTCGATCGGTTCGGGTGGATGATGCGTTTGTCGAAGGAATGGAAATTCCCATTTACTACGACCCCATGATTGCCAAATTGGTGGTTTGGGGAAAAACGCGAGAGGATGCCATTCGAAGATGCATTGAGGCAATCGATGACTATCAAATTGCAGGGGTTAAAACGACGTTGGATTTTGGCAAGTACGTGTTGAAGCACGAGGCCTTTGTTTCGGGAAATTTTGACACTAATTTTGTGAAACATTATTTTTCTGACCCTACCATCATGTACACCGCCATGGAGGAGGAGCATAAGGCGTTAACGTATAGCATTGATGCCATTTGGTCTGATATTTTGAAAAGCAAAGAGCGCGCTTTTGCCTCAAGAGAAATTAATAGCAGTTGGAAAAATAAGCTCCAATCTTAAGGTTTAAATAACTACTTTTGACCCGAGTAATACGACTATGAATTTACACGAATATCAAGGAAAAGCGATTCTAAAGCAATACGGCGTTGCCATTCAAGAAGGAGTGGTCGTAGATGATGTTGCACAAGCCGTAGCTGCGGCTGAGGAGTTAACCCAAAAAACAGGTACGAGTTGGTATGTTATCAAGGCACAAATCCATGCCGGGGGTAGAGGAAAAGGAAAAGTAGAAGAAACGGGTTCTAATGGTGTGGTCTTAGCCAAAGGAATTGGGGAGGTAGAGGAAAAAGTGAAAGGAATATTGGGTGGTCATTTGGTGACCTTACAGACCAATGGTAAAGGGAAGAAAGTTAATAAGGTATTGATTGCACAAGATGTGTATTATCCTGGCGCTTCCGAACCACAAGAATTTTATATGTCGGTTTTATTGGACCGTGAGAAAGGGAGAAATGTAATCATTTACTCTACGGAAGGCGGAATGGATATTGAGCATGTAGCGGAACACACGCCCGATAAAATATTCAAAGAATTCATTGACCCTCGGGTTGGCTTGCAAGGATTCCAAGCCCGAAAAATTGCCTTTAATTTAGGATTGAGTGGCGAAGCCTTTAAGCAAATGACAAGGTTTGTGTCATCGTTGTACAAGGCATATGAGGGTATCGATGCCTCTATGTTTGAAATTAACCCGTTGTTCAAAACGTCCGATGACAAGATTATAGCAGTGGATGCCAAGGTAACCTTGGATGGAAATGGGTTGATGCGTCATCCGGATTACGAAGCCATGCGGGATAAGTCTGAGGAGGATCCTACCGAGGTGGAAGCTGATGAAGCAGGAT
>JBJTWF010000037.1:0-5224 GCA_046081565.1 Flavobacteriales bacterium
TGAGCATGTGGGATCAAAGCGGACAACGCAACAACTCCGGAATACCCCAAACCTTAAAAGCAGGAATTTATTTTAGCGACCGGATCAAAGACTGGGGCAAAGTTGGTTTTAATTATAGTTTTAACCGGAACCAATTGAACGTCACCCAAAGCAGTTTATCCCAGTATTTTTTACAAGATTCTTCCTATTACACTCGAGACTCTATTGCAAACGTATCAGACAACCTTGCCCATCGCATTAACTTTTCCTTGGTAGCCAAACTGGACTCACTCACGACCCTGGAGGTAAAACCCTCAATTACCTTTGATGAATCCAACACGGAAAACACTTCCACCAATGAGTTTTTATCGAGTCTTCAAGAGCCAACCTTTACCTCGAAAAACCAATCCAATAACGATTCCAAAGGAACCACTCTTCGCCTAGAAAGTATTCTTACCCGACAATTTAAAAAACCCAGAAGGGAGTTGCAATTGAAATACATCTTAAACAAAGTCGACAACGAAACCGTAGGAACCTTATTTAACCGAAATATCTTTTCAGGGATTCCCGATACCTTGGACCAACAAAAGAACAACCTCAATGGGAACCTATTAAACTACGGAATAATTACCTACACCGAACCCTTAGCGGCCCAATGGAAGTTGCAAGTAGAATACTACCTAGAGGCCGGAAATTCATATCAGACTAGAAATGCATACAACCGTGTCGGGCAGCTCTATTCCCAATTAGTCGATACCCTTTCCAATGCATTTGAAAACACAAGACTACAAAACCGAGGATCACTTTCTTTGATATATGAGCAAAAAAAACATTCGTTTAGTGCTGGCGTAGGGTTACGAAACATCCAATTAGACAACTACAACGTCATTGGCGACTCGAGTATCTTACAAAACGTAACGAACATCCTTCCACGCTTCAGTTACAATTACAAGCCGGGTATGGGGACTCGGTTAACTTTCAACTATTTTACTCGTTCGGACCAGCCTTCCCTGAACGATTTACAACCCGTTGCCGATAATACCAACCCCAACCGAATTAAAATAGGAAATGCGAATTTAAAGCCCAATTATGTACACAGCCTCACGTTTCAATTTAACCGATGGGAAGCGTTGACCGGAAAATATGTGTGGTCAGGCATTAACGCCACCCTAACGGACAATGCGTTCGCGACCAATACATTCTATGACAACCTGGGTCGAACCTATTCGAGAACAGAAAATGTAAACGGGAACTTTTTTGTCAATGCCTATGCGGGTGGAGGACTTCCCTTTTTCAATCGAAAAATAGAGTTGACGCCATCTTTCAATGGTTCCTTCTCTCGCTTTACCAACCGGATAAATAATCAAGAAAACGTTACCTTGAATCCATCGTTGGGTGGCGGTTTAGGGCTTGAATTTAAATGGGACTCCCTTGAGATATCGGTATCACAAAACTACACCTATTCCAGTCCGAAAAGTACCTTGAACGCGTTTTCGAGCACGCCATTCTCCACGCAGGAATATCGTGGTGAAATAAAATGGACGTTACCGTTTCACTTTAAGATCATTACCGATGCCAAGTATACCGTAAACGCGCAACGTGCCATTGGATTTAACCGCAACATTTGGGTGTGGAATGCCGAAATACAACGAACGTTTTTATCGACAGAAAACCTAATTATTGCCCTTCAAGGCTACGATTTACTGAACCAGAACTTGAATTTACAACGTCAAGTGAATGGAAACGTTATCACCGACAATTACACTCGAATTATAACTCGATATTTCCTGTTAAAACTTACCTACCGATTTAATAAAAACAAAACGAAAGAAGATGACTTTGAAGGCTGGCATTAAGACAATCCTGTTGTTTTTATTTTTGAGTTCTGAGGGCTTGGCTTGGGGTCAATTTTACACCAGCGGGACCATTTATTATACGCGAAGAACGAATTTACAAAAACGATTCAAAGACGAACGCATGAAGCGTTTTGTCAACGAGGATAATAAAATTAAGAATGATCGGTTCAGCCTGTCCTTTAACGACACGGTTTCTGTATTTCGCTATGTGGCGCCGACGATTCCAGAAGAAAATGCGTGGTTGACCAGTAAAAACGAATATTTTCAGTATTTGAATCAAAACGAGCAACTTACCATCTTTTCCTTTTTTGGCACCCAAGTGTACGTTAAAGATTCCCTACCGGTTAGAACGTGGAAAATAACCCAGAGCAAACGTACTATTTGCGGTTATGACTGTAGAAAAGCCATTTATCAAAAAAACGATTCTACGCGCATCTATGCTTGGTATGCTCCGAACATTGTTCCATCCATTGGACCTGAAGGGTTCTGTGGTTTACCAGGCGCCATTTTAGGCGTCGCCACCGAGGATGGAGGCATCATTTACTTTGCGGATAAGGTTGCCTTTATTGAAATACCTAAAAGTCCAGACCTCGAAGTGGATATCGGCAAGAACAAACTGTTTACGTTGCGGCAATTGCGCGAAAAACTAGAAAAAGATTACGGAAATACGCCATGGGGAAAACGCATGTTCGACGACATGTTTCGTTGGCTTTAGTTTGGAAGGCGAAGCACACTTTCCTATCTTTGGATAAATAACATCCTCGAATGAAAGGTATCATCTTAGCAGGAGGCTCAGGAACTAGGCTTCATCCGTTAACCTTAGCGGTTTCAAAGCAGCTCGTGCCGGTATACGACAAACCCATGATTTATTATCCCTTGAGCACCCTTATGAGTGCTGGAATTCGGGAGATTATGATCATATCAACCCCCCACGATTTACCTCATTTTGAAAAATTATTGGGTGACGGTACCCGTTTAGGTTGCCATTTTGAATATGCGGTTCAGAAAGTTCCAAACGGACTAGCACAGGCCTTTGTCATTGGAGCTAATTTTATCGGAAAGGATAAAGTTGCGCTAATTCTGGGCGATAATATATTTTATGGAAATGGGTTGGATTCCTTATTGAGTGGAAAGGTAAATCCCAAAGGAGGAATTGTTTTTGCCTACCACGTTAGCGATCCTGAGCGTTATGGCGTGGTTGAATTTGACGAGGAAAACCGAGCCGTTTCGATCGAAGAAAAACCCAAAAGCCCGAAATCCAACTATGCTGTTCCGGGCTTGTATTTTTACGATAACACCGTCGTGGAGATTGCAAAAAATCTTAAGCCATCCGATCGTGGCGAATATGAAATCACGGATGTGAATGCTGCTTACTTGAAACTAGGAAAATTGAAGGTAGCGATTTTGGACCGCGGGACGGCTTGGTTGGATACCGGAACCTTCAGTTCATTGATGCAGGCAGGACAATTCGTTCAAGTTATTGAGGAACGTCAGGGCTTAAAAGTGGGTTGTATCGAAGAAATTGCCTTCAGAAATGGGTTTATTGACAAGAAACAATTAAAACAAATAGCCGCCCCTCTTGTTAAAAGTGGGTATGGCAATTACTTACTGAGCTTGATAAAACGTTCATGAAAGCGCTCTCAGAACGAATAAATAGCATAGAAAGGCATCTTTCAAGCCTTCCCTTACCGAACGAGCCACATAACCTGTATGATCCCATTCGATATTTTATTGCCTTAGGCGGTAAACGAATTCGGCCCCTATTCACGCTAGTTTGCAGTGAACTTTTCAAGGTAAGTGAATCTGAAGCGTTACCGGCCGCCAGCGCAATCGAGTTATTTCATAATTTTTCATTAATTCACGACGACATTATGGACAATGCGCCATTGCGCAGGGGTTTAGCTACCGTACACGAACAATGGAATACCCCAATCGCCATTTTATCTGGCGATGTGTTGTTGGTTCATGCCTATGAACAACTCGAAAAATACGCGCCAGCGCAATCGTATCTGCTTTTTAGTTTACTTAATAAAACGGCCAAGGAAGTCTGTATGGGCCAGCAAATGGACATGGATTTTGAGCAAAGACCTGATGTTACGGAAGGAGCGTATTTGGAAATGATCCGTTTAAAAACTTCGGTGCTGTTGGGTTGTGCCTGTGCCTATGGTGGAATCTTAGGAAATGCCAATAAAAAAGATCAGGAAACTCTTTATGCTTTTGGCGAGGCATTAGGTATGGCCTTTCAAATTACCGATGACATCCTCGACGCCTTTGGGGAAGCATCTACCTTTGGAAAGCAGGTGGGAGGGGACATCTTGAGCGATAAAAAAACGCTGCTTTATATTTCCTTAAAAAACCTTGCGAGTCGAGCGCAATGGTCTTTGGTAGAATCTCTGCGCAAGGCCAGTACGGAGGAAAAGATTCGGGGGATGAAATCACTTTTTGTGGAAACGGGTGCCCTTGCCTATTGTGAAACGGTGAGGGATCGATACCATGAACAAGCGGAACGTTTATTAAAGGGCCTACTTGAGCAATATGAAGGCACTGCCTTACAGCACCTTTCAGAATATTTGCTGAAACGAACAAATTAATCGGAAAATGTGATTTTTGTTTTGAATTGTTTGAGTGATAAGTTAGATTTGTAGTATAAATTAACCCTAAATTATTTAAAAATGAAAAAAGTTTACCTAGGTCTTTTGGGGGTTTTTGCGCTTAGTTTTTCGGGCATGGCTCAAAAAAACACAGCAAAACCTTTAAATACCAAGAAATTTGCACCGCTTGAAGTAAAAGCCAAGCCAGGTGCAGTTAATACCAATAAAGGCGTTGTGCTTTGGCAAAACGATTTCTCAAATCCGGGGGAATGGTCTACTGCAAACGATCCCGCTGGAACTCCGCCACACACCAATGGTGATTGGACAATCACTACGAATATCAATGCCATTCCTGTTGCCGCGCTAAAGCCAGCCGCGCACACTACTGCAGCAAACGGTTATGCCCTTATCGATTCAGATGGTGCTGGAACGAATGCTACCCAAAACGCGACGATTGTTTACACGCAAAACATTGACCTAACGGGTCAGCCTAATGTTTTACTCATGTTTGAACAATCCCATCGACGATATGCAGAGAGCACTTACGTGGTTTGGTCTATCGATGGCGGAGCCACGTGGCAAGAAGTGGAAGTTAATGGTGCCATGAACGTGAATACCAATACTACCAATCCTGCTACAGTTCAAGTGAACCTTTCCAATGAAATTGGTGGTCAATCTCAAGTGCGTATCGGATTTAAATATACCGGAAACTATGACTGGTTCTGGGCGGTTGATGACGTAAAAATTTCAACTCCCGATGATTATGATTTAGCGGTTTCAGGCATTTACTGGGGATCA
>JBJTWF010000038.1:0-1616 GCA_046081565.1 Flavobacteriales bacterium
CCTCAAAACCCATTACCATTCATTACGATTACCTTCCCAAAAACGAATCACCCCCTAAGGCCGAAAACGATGGTTTATCACCGCTGTTCCCGAGGCCAGAAAGCGAGGATCGCCAGCGGTGAAGGTAACATGGATAAATCCAGCCGTTTGAAGGTATACCTCTTCTTGTGTCAACCAAGAAAGGCATGCGGAGATCCCATCGTTGTGCCCAATGAATAGACAATGATCCTTGGCATGTTCTTTCAGAACACATTCCCATTGATCCAATGTTGCCAAATACAGTTCATCGCTATAAATGGTTTCAATCCCTTTTAAGCTATGTAATCCAGATAGGGTTTGTCGGGTGCGAATAGCGGATGAACAGACCACCTTACGAATGGGATACGAGGATAACATGGGAAGTAATTCCGTAACCTGTTGCTTGCCTTTTGAGGCCAATGCTCGATCGAAATCCTTCCCAGTTTGGGCTTCGCGTTCCGTTTTGGCATGCCGTAAAAAATACCAATTCATAATCCCTGGTTATACATGAGCCTATTTCCTAATGCTTGCATGTATGGCAAATGCAAATGAGAGGCTAAATGAGTTAAATGATCCATGCGATGGGCGTCCGTGCCTACAAAGTCCAACGCAAATTCATCGATAAGGCGCTCGGCTTGTTTTCGCACCTCCACGCCATAATGTCCCGTTAATGAATTCAGGTTCATTTGAATAAATACCCCTTGCTTTCTATAGGCCAGCGCTTTTTCAACAGATCCATGAAAATACTCATAGCGCTCAAAATGAGCCAAAATCGGTTTGTACCCGGCTTGAAGAAAGGCATCAAACACTTTCTCTTCTTGAACGGGAGGGGTCGCAAAGCTAAACTCCATTAGTACATATTTTTGTTCGCCAAAAGACAAAATATCCCCTTCGGCTACTTTAGAAAGCAAGGAATCGTCCATGTAATATTCGGCCCCCAGGGATAACCGAATCGGAATCGACAGTTCCTGAACCTGGTTATTCAATGCGTCGAAAGCCGCTTTCAGGCGTTGGCTTGAATTGGGATAAATATCCATTTTCACGTGTGAGGTAAGAATGCAATGCTTAAATCCCAAGGAGGCCATCTTAGTCACCATGGCGATGGACTCATCCATGGTTTGTGCACCATCATCTACTCCAGGAAGCAAATGCGAATGAATGTCTGTTCCAAACCAAGAAAGAACCAAAGGTTTAGATGAGGGGTTTGTTTCTTTTTTAGAAAATAAGGAAGAAAACCAACCCATTTATCGGTACGTTTTATCGTAGTATGCCAAGTATTCTCCAGAAGTGACATTTTTCATCCACTCGGGATTCGTCAAATACCAATCAATCGTACGCGCAAGCCCTTCTTCAAAGGTGATAGAAGGTTTCCAACCAAGGGTTTCTTCTATTTTTCGAGCATCAATGGCATAGCGTTGATCGTGACCGGCTCGGTCTTTTACGAACCGGATCAAGGCCCGGGAATGTCCCTGAATACGGCCTAGCTTTTCATCCATTAAATCACACAATTTGTGCACAAGATCAATGTTGGTCCACTCATTCAATCCCCCCACGTTGTAGGACTCCCCAATAATTCCATCGTGAAAAATGGTGTCAAT
>JBJTWF010000039.1:0-18899 GCA_046081565.1 Flavobacteriales bacterium
TTCACTCACCTTCACCAATACGAATGTTTTACGTCAAGGTAATTTCTATGATGCCAACGTTTCTGCCTTAAATTCCAACATCAATTTTGCGGACAACGCCTACTTTATCAATGGAAAGGCGACCCTTTCTCAGAAGTTTGATGAAAACCTTCCCGAGCTGGGGTATAATGTGGGTATCAGTGCGGGTAAACAACGCGGAAATATTACCTATGCCTTCAATTATTTTGAAGAAGACGATCGCTTTGATCCCAATGACCTCGGCTTCAATGCATTGAATAACCGCAGGTTTGCAACCTTGTCCTTTGGTGTTAGGAGGTTTAAACCATGGTGGAAGTTCGTAAAAATGAATACCAACGCCACCCTATCGTATAACCGACTTTATGCGCCCAACGTTTACACCGAGTCCAATGTAGATTGGTCGGCATTTGCTGTTACGAAGCAATTTAATGCGTTCGGGTTAGCTGCCTATTCCGCCTTTACCGATAAATATGACTACTTTGAGCCTAGAACGTGGGGGGCCTATTATCGCGTTCCAAGATGGTACGGAGGTGGGGGATGGTTATCAACCAATTATCAAAAGAAATGGGCCATTGATGCCAACTTTTATTATGTTGGTTTCGCATCGAACCAAGATTGGAAAATGGTCAGTTACATGTTGGCTCCAAGAATTCGAATCTCTAACAAAATGCTACTGATGTTGAATGGATCGGTAGAACATCAACGAATGGAACGTGGGTTCGCTGTACCGTTCGGTACTCCTGCAGACACCCTGTCGGGAATTTTATTTGGGGAAAGGGATCGGATGAATTTCACCCAATTCATCGAATGGAATTATACCCTAACCAATCGAATGAACCTTTCCTTGCGCGCACGGCATTATTGGTCCATGCTATCGTATCATCAATTTTTTACCCTAAATCCAGATGGAACCCTTGCCCCTAACGCAACGCTCGGGTTGGATGCAAATGGAATTTCTGCCTTCAATTTGAATTATAATGCATTGACCATAGACGCCGCTTTTCGATGGGTATTTAAACAAGGGAGTGAGGTGAGTTTTGTCTGGAAAAGCTCGGTTTTTTCCTCAGAAAAACAAATAGATCCTTCCTATTTTCAAAACATGCAAAGTCTTTTTGAATCAGGGTTGTTAAATAGTTTTTCCATTAAGTTACTATACTGGTTGGACGTAGCAGAACTTAAAAAGGTCCTACCTCATCATAATAAGCCTTGATGCGCTGTTGACTATTAACTTGTATATCTTTCCAAAATAAGTTTATGTCCCCCAAGTGAAGGCTTTTGTATTTTTTAACCGCAAAATTAAACGGTGGACGAAAGGCTTTTACACAGACAGCTCCGCTGATTAATTCAGTTTCAAATACGTGGGAATATATTTTTCGGTTTGTATAATAAAAGCCTAAATGCTCAGATCGATTTGTTTTATTTCGAAGATCCCACGTTACGGGATTAATACAGTTTTTCCCAAGATACCAAAGCGGGTAGGAGAGGGTATCTGCTTTTTCATTCATAGTATTCCACGTGACATACCCATGGATTTCTGTGGGATTCGTCATAAAGTGAATGTGTTGAAATTCTTTATCGTCAATTCCAATGCCGGGTAAATAGGCCGCGACGAGACGTTTTTGCATCGAGGTGCCATCCAAAAACTCTTTCATTAATAATACCAATTGGGTTGAGCCTTGGCTGTGCCCCGCCAAAATAAAGGGTTTTCCCTTACTCTCCTTTTCTAAAAAATACAAAAAGGCAGCGCGCACATCTTGATAGGCATAAATAAGGGCGTCTCTCCCTTTTCCTTCCAAAGAGTCATAGGCCCTTAGATGAGCCTGTTGATAATAGGGAGCGTAAATCCTTCCACACGATTGCCAAGCACTTGCCTGAAATTCTACTGGAATTTTCATATCATTTTTCCAGCTGAGATCAGACATCTCAGCATTCCAACGCGGATCGTTTGGGTCAGTTAAAACCGTTGGAGCAACATAAAAAACATCAACGCTCATTGAATCCTTTTGGGAATAGGGTGGCGTCCGATGGTTCGCCGCATCCAAATGTGCGAACTGTATCCAGTTTTCAGGTTTATTGTAATCTAAGGGTTGACTCCAACCGCTGAGATCGAAAAACACCATGGATAGGAACAAAAAGGGGTGGAGATTCGTTTTTTTCCACATACTATAAATCGGGAAAAGATTTGGAAAATTGAAATAACCACTGGTATAATTCATCTGAACGAAAAGCCCGTTCCAGGGCACCATGGTTAGCTCCTTGCCAAGGAGTATATTTTAGAAATTCACCGCCATTACATTTTTTAATGGCATCAACAATTTTTTCTGATTCTGAAATCGGCACGGCTTCATCCAAGGTTCCGTGTTGGATCCAAAGGGGAAGGGTGGCTAAGTTACACCCATCGGTTACGTTCCCTCCTCCACAAAGGGCAACGGCAGCAGCTACCTTATGAGGGTATTTCCCGGCAAAAAACAACGTACCATAGGCTCCGAGACTCATTCCTACAACATAGACTCGCGTTGAGTCCGTGTTGTAAGTTTTTTGAACATAAGTTAAGGTTGATAATATTTTAGATGGATCCCAACCACTCGTTGTTTGTGGAGCAATGACGATAGCAGGTATGTTTCGACCTTTGATGATTTCACTAATGACCCCATAGCGTTTAACAAGATTTAAATCTGTTCCACTTAAACTCTTGCCATGTAAAAAAATTAATACGGGGGTTGGTTGGTTTAACAGGCTGTCTGCCGGAAGATGTAACCAGAAAGGATAATCGGCCTGGTTATAAACGGGGACGAGCTGGGCTTTAAATGACGAAAGGTGCACTACCCAAAAGACGACAACCATAAACCCTCTCATGGAATTTTTAGCAAAAAATGGTTGAAGTCTTCGCATACCCGTTTTCTTCAATTCCTTACTTAAACCAGAGGTCGTCGATCGCCGGTGTTTCAAAGCGTTCGTTAATTCGTTGAATGATTAACGCTTTCCCGCTGGCTAATTCTTCACGCATTACCGAGGAATCAATATGGACAATTAAAATTCTATTTTTAATGTAGATGGACGTTGTACGTTGAGCAACTGCACCCCCCATTAAGGTCTTCCATGAAGTAACAATATCTACTTCTTTAAGTTTTCCTTCGATGCGATAAATCTTCAATAACTTATCCATGATCGCCCCAATGGGTTCATTCTCTGAAGATCGCCTGAAGTCATCTGGATTTGCCATAGCTTATGCGGAAATTTCAATTAATTGATAGTCTTTTGTAATGTCTTTCAAGAGGTTTTCTAAACGATTCGGATCGGTATCCGTAATGATTACTTGTCCAAACGGATCCTGGCTTACAATCGCTAATAATTTGCTTACCCTCGAAAAATCTAAGCGATCAAATACATCATCCAATAGCAGCACAGGGCGTTTACCAATGGCGTCTTTAAGATACTGATATTGGGCAAGGCGCAATGCTACGATGAATGACTTTTGTTGTCCTTGAGAGCCGAATTTTTTTATTGGATAACCGTTGAGTGCAAAAAGCAAATCGTCTTTCTGTATGCCTAGGCTTGTGTATTGAAGGTTTACGTCCTTTTCCAAAGAAAACTTTAATTTTTGCGCAAAATCCCCCGTGTTTAGATCGCTTTTATACCCAACTTCTACTTTTTCAGTGGGTTCACCAAGCAAGGCATACTGGGCATTAAAAACGGGTAAAAACACTTCAATAAATGCTCTCCGTCTTTCATGTAATTGCGATGAAACCAAAACCAATTGTTCATCCCAAATTTCCAGGCTACTCAATGCATCCTGGTTGGCATGAATTCTCTTTAAAACTGCATTTCGCTGCAGTAAGAGGCGATGAAATTGAATTAAATTGGTAAGGTAATTACGGTCTACTTGGGATACGATATGGTCTAACCAACGGCGACGGATTTCACCCCCCTCCGCAATTAAATCGCCATCATACGGCGAAACAAACACCACAGGAAATACCCCAATGTGGTCTGATAATTTCTCGTATTTTACTTGATTTTTTTTAAAAACTTTTTTGTTTCCTTCCTTGAACATGCAAAGTAATTCAATCGAATCTTTATCCTGTTCGATGGTGCCAGAAATACTAGAAAAGGATTCCCCGTGCAAAATATTTTGTTTGTCGATAGGATTGATATAAGACTTACAGACACTTAAGTAATGGATGGCGTCAAGTATATTGGTTTTTCCACGTCCATTTTGTCCACACAGTGCATTCAACTTTGAATGAAACGTCAATTCAAGGGAACGATGGTTTTTAAAATGAAGCAGTTGAAGTTGAGTTATGTGCATGCCCGCTCGTCCAATTAAGAAATGACTACACCAACAAAGGTAAAGTATATTTATTTGTCCGGCTTGTAAAATTGATATTCTGGGGCTTATTACCCAATGTAACCACAGGAAGGGTTTGGGATCAAAACAAAGACATTGGGCTACATGGTTTTCGGTCGATTCGCTTCAAAAGTTTTACTTTTACAAAAAAACAACAAATGGCAAATGCATTTTTTAAGGCTCCAGAAGCTGTCAATGAAACGGTTCGCTCCTATGCAAAAGGATCCCCTGAACGTTTGGCGTTGCTGGAAGAATATCAGCGTTTATTTAATCAACAACCGGTTGAAATACCCATGTATATTGGGAAAAAACAGGTTCATACAGCGGAAAAAAGGCTAATTTCTCCTCCACATGACCATAAAAAATGCATTGGGTCTTTTTCTTATGGAAACGCCTCACACGTTGAACAGGCCATTGCGGCAGCCCTTGAGGTAAAAAAAGCGTGGTCTTCGTTACCTTGGACTGAGCGCGCTGCCATTTTCCTTAAAGCAGCTGACCTTCTCTCAGGGCCATATCGGAATAGAATGAACGCTGCAACAATGCTTGGGCAGTCAAAAAATATATTTCAAGCGGAAATAGATGCTGCATGTGAAATGATTGATTTCTTCCGGTTTAATGTGCAGTTTATGACGCAAATTTATCAGGATCAACCGGTGTCCGCTCCGGGGATCTGGAATCGCATAGAATATCGCCCCTTAGAAGGATTTGTTTTTGCTGTTACCCCGTTTAATTTCACCGCCATTGCCGCCAATTTATGCGCAGCTCCCGCGATGATGGGAAATGTAGTGGTTTGGAAACCGGCCGACAGTCAAGTGTATTCTGCGCAGGTTATTATGGAATTGTTCCAGGAGGCAGGGTTACCCCCCGGGGTAATAAACATGGTAACCGTAGATGGTCCCACAGCGGGGGAAGTCGTTTTTAATCACCCGGAATTTGCAGGCCTTCATTTTACGGGTTCTACGTCAGTCTTTAAACATTTGTGGAAAACCATTGGAAATAACATCGATACCTTTAAAAGCTATCCTCGAATTGTAGGGGAAACAGGGGGAAAGGATTTCGTCTTTGTTCATGAATCAGCCGATCCAGCCATGGTGGCTACCGCGTTGTCAAGAGGAGCCTTTGAATACCAAGGTCAAAAATGTTCTGCAGCTTCCAGGGCCTATATCCCTACCAACCGTTGGCTAGAAATTAGGGAAATATTATTACGACAAGTGAATTCATTTAAAATGGGTTCCACGGGCGTACCGAGCAATTTTGTGAATGCCGTAATCGATGAAAAAGCCTTTGACAAAATTTCAGGTTTTATTGACTACATAAAAGCGCAACCCGACGCAGAAATTATCGCCGGAGGAAACTATAATAAGTCAATTGGGTATTTTATTGAACCAACCATCGTGCTAACCACGAACCCTTCCTTCAGGACGTTGTGCGAAGAAATTTTTGGTCCGGTGCTAACGATCTTTCTTTATGAGCCCCAAGATCTGGATCAAACCCTAGCCTTGATTGATCAAACTTCCGATTATGCGTTGACCGGAGCAATTTTGGCTAAAGACCGTTTTACCATCCAAAAGGCCATGACACAGTTAGAACATTCAGCAGGAAACCTATACATCAACGACAAGCCAACCGGTGCAGTCGTTGGTCAACAACCTTTCGGGGGAGCTCGAGGCTCAGGAACCAACGATAAAGCCGGTGCATCGATGAATTTATTGCGTTGGGTTTCCGCGCGAACGATAAAAGAAACGTTCGTTTCCCCCACGGAATATCAGTATCCATTCATGGAAGAATAATACCTTTCGGTTTTTTCACACGAGCATATCGGCCCAGTACGCGTATTTTTTTGCTTCAATTTATAAGAATTGGCCTACACGAAAAATACAAAATGCGTATTTTTATGCAATGCAAGTTAACCTACAAGACGGAACACGAATCCATTGTGTTCGAAAGCCCGAGGCCAAAATGTTAGATCATCACGTAGAAGGATATTTAAAACATGGAATCTCCATACGAGAAAATGATGTCGTTTTCGATGTTGGTGCCAATGTCGGTGTTTTTGGGGTTCGTGTCATGCAAAAAGCTAAAAATGTATCCGTATTTGCCTTTGAACCGATACCTGATATTGCTGCGGCGCTTTCCAAAAATGCAGCGCTTCATGGTCAAGGTAAAATGGTGGTCATCGAAAAAGGAGTTTCCTCTTCGAATGGCATCGCAACCTTCACCTATTTCCCGAATACACCCGCCCTTTCTACCCTGCATCCTGAACAATGGGATGATAATCCAGGTGCGTTCAAAGACGCCGTAAAAAGTACTATGAAAAATCCACCCCAAAACATGCGGTGGATGCGTTGGATCCCCAGTCCCTTTGCTGGAGCGATAGCTTGGTTTCTAGTAAAAGGCAGAAAACAATTCTCGTGTGAGCTAATAACCATTGATGAGGTCATTAAACAACATAATATCGAACAGATTGATTTACTAAAAATTGATTGTGAAGGAGCAGAATGGGATGTACTCCAAGGCATTAATGATGAAAATTGGAGTAAAATTCAAAGCGTTGTAGCAGAAGTTCATGACGTTAATGGGCGCTTAAATAAAGCAACGACCCTCTTAAAAAAACATGGATTTACGCGCTTTGAAGTAGAGCAGGAGGAAGGGCTTGCCAATTCAAAAATGTTTAACCTTTTTGCTTTGAAGCAATGACCGCATTCACTTTTTCATTAACCTTGGTTTTGATGTTATTAGCCATCAACCTCTTCGGGCTTTTATACTCCTTGACACTCCTGTATACCCCTTGGTTAAACGCCTACAAAATTCAACCAAAACCATATCCCAAAGGGATTTTCTTAAAACGTATGCCCCTTTATGGGTTGAATTTTAGTATCCTACTAACCTTTGCGGGCGTGGGATCCTATTTCATTTTTCCATACCTATCCCCGGAGATTCCGCCCTTTTTACCTTTGGTTATTCAAGTGATTATTGCCTTCGTTTTTGATGATGTTTTCTTCTATTTTTATCATCGTTGGCTTCATGTGAATAAAACCATGTTGGGAAAAGTTCACTTTATTCATCACCGGGCAAATCCACCCTTTCCCCTGGAATACCTTTACAACCACCCCTTAGAATGGATGTTGGGTATGATTGGTGCCGTGTTTGGATGCGCTATGGCAGGGCTGTTTTTTCCCTTGAGCACGTTTACCATTATTTGTTTTGGTGCCATAAGGAACCTTCATGAAATACACATTCATTCGGATGTAACGCTTCCGTTCATTAGTAAAATACCCCTTATTTCAAAAACTAAACATCACGATGATCACCATTCCATGCTAGAAGGGAATTATGCATCTACCTTCGTTTGGTGGGATAAACTTTTTAAAACAGAATTGAAAAATGATAGCAAGAATTAGCGTTGTACTGGTTTTTCTTATGGGTTTTTATTCGTTCAAAACTGAAAAACGCGAGCAAGTAAAAAAGCAAAAAAACAACTTCTTCAACTTAACGGTAGAAGCGAAGGGAATACGAAACGAAAAAGGATATTTGGAATTTGCGCTTTACAACGATCCTGAAGTGTATGCCGAGGTGGGGAAAACCTATAAGCAAATTCGTAAAAAGATTACCGGAGAAAACCTGTCATGTACCTTCGAAAACGTTCCGGAAGGTCCATACGCTATGTGTATTTATCACGACGAAAATGGAAACAACAAATGCGATCAAAATTTCTTTGGAATACCAACAGAAGGCTATGGGTTTTCAAACGACATAAAGCCCGTTCTTTCAGTGCCAACGTTTGAAGAGTGCTCCATTATACTTGATAAACCTTTGAGTGTTTCGATCGATTTGATTTATTAATTTTATGTAAACCCCTAGCGATGTCATATATAATGCGTTACATTTTACTTTTTTGTTTTTTGCCCATTCTTTCCCTTGCACAGCGCAATAGACAGGAAAAGATAATAATCATCAAGAACCACGATACTACCATTCTAGAGTCCGATGTACAACCCATGGATTCCTTGATCGAATGGAACGTGAAGTCTATCTATAGAACCGATAAAGAATTTAATCTCTTCCCTTCTGGTTTTCGTATGGATGTAATTATTGATTCCATTTTTGGCGATTTGGACGAGACAAATCCAGCGTACAAGGAGGAAAACCTAGAGCATACTAATCCTAAAGAAGGAAAGCGAGTGATCATCATCGAAAAGGAAATTCATAGTAATCCCGAACATCAAAAACACATTATTGAAGAAGATATTATTACAGAACAAAGGCTTAAAAACCCCCTCCAAAAAGAAAAAAGAACCTTTGATATCCGTGGCGAGCGGGACTTTTTTAGCGATGAAAACGCACATTGGGCAGGGTTTTCCATTGGAATTAATGGGTTCCTAAATCCAAAAGGTGGCGTAGCTACAGAACCAGACCTTGCGTTTTTGGAACTTGATTACGCCAAAAGCCAGTCGGTTCAGCTGAATTTTTGGGAAAAACGCTTTCCCCTAATCGATGCGTTTTTGGGAATTACTACCGGTTTAGGATTTCAATGGAATCGGTACGAACTTCAAAAGAACGTGGACTTATTTTCCAATGCTGATTCCCTTTATGCCCTAGCTAATGCGATTAACCATTACCGAACAAACGTATTGAATGCAACCTTTTTACAGTTTCCACTGCTGCTTGATTTTAATGCAAAAGCAAAACAGGATAAGCATTTGTTGTTTTCATTAGGGGTTGTTGGCGGGCTTCGCTTGGGATCCAATTGGAAAACGAAATGGGAATCAGATGGCCACTGGAATAAAACAAAAACGAACAACGATTTCAATCTAAATGCCCTTAGCGCAAATGCCTATGCCCAAATCGGATATGGAAATGTAGGGGTATTTTTACAATATGGATTAAACGATGTTTTCCGACAAGGGAAAGGGCCTGAATTGAGACCCGTATCAGCGGGGATTAAGATTCATTTCTAACCGTGAATCGTTTCCTTAGTTCCATAGGTTTTCATTAAAGATCCTTCAAAGACTAAAAAGTCCTTCCAGCATACATCTACGTCTATGGTTTTAGCGTATTTCTTAGCAAAACCTAGAAAGGTAGCATAATGCCTAGCTTCACTTTCCATCAAGTCGCGGTAGAATTTTCGCAACGACTCAAGGGCTAATTGTTCGGATAGGCGTTTGAATCGCTCACAACTACGGGCTTCTATCATCGCCGCCAGAAGCATTTTATTTACAAACTGACCTTCCGGCGTACTATTGGTTTTATTTCTTCTTAAAAATTCGGAAAGATCATTGACATAGGGGTCCTTTCGCTCAAAACCTAACGTCAACCCCAGCGATAAAATTTTTTCATGTACCATTTCAAAATGAGCCATTTCTTCCTGGCAAATAGCAATCATCGCTTTGACTAAATCTGGGTATTGGGGGTATTGAACAATTATAGAAATGGCATGACTTGCTGCCTTTTGTTCACAAAAGGCGTGGTCGGTTAGAATTTCTGCAATGTTTTTTTGTGCGATATCCACCCATCGTGGATCCGTCTCCATCGTTAATCCGAGCATTGAATTTTTTTCTTCAAAGATAAAGACATGTTTTTGTTCTCGTGCTACTTCTGGATCCGAATTTAATCGCATTTTCAGCCCTACATTGAAAGCTTTCGTATCATTCCTTGTATATTTGCATCTATGTTGACGCCCTCAAACCCATTGCCTTCGGATACCGCCTTTCGTGCGTTTAAATACATGTGTAATGCTAAACACATGGCGGAAATTTTAGAGGAAAATAAAGAGGTTACCTCTAAATACGTGCACGCAACCTCCCGAGGGCACGAAGCGATTCAGATTGCGTTGGGGATGCAACTACTTCCTAAGGATTGGGTTTCACCTTATTATCGAGACGACAGCATTCTTTTGAGTATCGGGATGACCCCTTACGACTTATTTTTACAAGTGTTTGCCAAAAAAGATGACCCCTTTTCAGGAGGTCGAACGTATTATTCTCACCCCTCACTTAAAGAATTAGATAAGCCCAAAATTATACATCAATCTTCTGCCACAGGAATGCAAGCTATTCCAACAACAGGCATTGCCCTCGGGATTCGGTATAAAGAAAAGATGGACTTGCTAGCGGAGGATGAACTCGGATCCATTGTTGTTTGTTCCCTTGGTGATGCCTCTTGTACCGAAGGAGAAGTATCTGAGGCCTTACAAATGGCCGCGCTTAAACAATTGCCCATCATTTACCTCGTTCAAGATAACGGTTGGGATATTTCAGCCAGAGCAGCAGAAATTAGGTCACAAAACATGGCTGAATTTGCCAAAGGATTTCACGGGATTGAAACCGTGTCCTTGGATGGCACCGATTTCGCCTCATGCTACACCGTTCTAGCGGAAATTATTCAAAAGGTTCGTGAGGAACGCCGTCCTTTCATTGTTCATGCTGAGGTTCCTCTTTTGGGACATCATACCTCCGGCGTTCGAAAGGAGTGGTACCGCGATGACTTAGCGCAAGAAGAGAAAAGAGATCCCTTTCCAAAATTGAAGAAGAAATGCGAGGAAATGGGGATTAAACTTGCCGAAATTATTTTGGCCGAAAGGGATTCCTTACGAGCGATCTCCGGAGCTTACCAACGGGCATTAAGTGCCCCTGACCCGGCCCCAGAAAGCATTACAGACTTTATTTTTGCGCCTACCCCAATACAAGAAGAACAAGGCACCAGAGCGCCTAAAGGAAAGAAAAAAACAGTGATGGTTGATGCAGCCTTATTTGCTGTGAGAGAGATCCTTCAAAAACATCCCGAGGCATTACTCTATGGTCAAGACGTAGGCAAACGACTCGGTGGAGTTTTTAGGGAGGCGGCTACACTTGGTGATACCTTTGGGGACGAGAGAGTGTTTAATACGCCCATACAAGAAGCATTCATCATTGGTTCCACAGTGGGCATGTCTGCTGTTGGTTTAAAACCCATTGTTGAGGTTCAATTCGCTGATTACATCTGGCCGGGATTAAACCAATTATTTACTGAAGTATCACGCAGCTATTACCTTTCCAATGGTAAATGGCCTGTTAGCACTATAATACGAGTTCCCATTGGGGCATATGGCTCCGGCGGGCCCTATCACTCCTCAAGTGTGGAATCGGTTCTTGTCAATATTCGAGGGATAAAAGTGGTTTATCCATCCAATGGCGCAGACTTAAAAGGACTTTTAAAAGCGGCATTTTATGACCCAAACCCCGTAATTATTTTGGAGCATAAAGGACTTTATTGGTCGAAAATACCTGGAACAGAAGGGGCTATGTCCATCGAACCCGATGAAGATTACATGGTGCCTATCGGGGTATCGCGAATCGTTCAATCTGCCTCCGAAGAAAACATCAATAATGGTGATTCCATTGGGGTGATTTGTTACGGCAGAGGTGTCTACTGGTCCTTGGAGGGGTGTAAAGATTTTTCTGAAAAGGTTGAAATATTAGATCTGCGAACCTTAAGTCCTATAGATGAACCAAGCATTATTACATTGGCTAAAAAACATGGAAAAGTTTTAGTAGTGACGGAAGAGTCAAATGAAAGCTCTTTTGCCTTAAGTATAATGGGAAAAATTCAACGAGATTGTTTTGAATGGCTAGACGCTCCAATTGAACATGTCGCGTCCGTAGATACCCCTGCCATTCCCCTAAATGCCACCTTAGAAGCCGCGATTTTACCCAATGCAGAAAAGGTACAACGTGCTATGGAAAAACTTTTAAACTACTAAACCATGGAATTCAAAGAAATCATTCGCCAAGTTGAAATCTTTCATGACGCTTTTGGAATCGAAAATAATGCATCGCCTACTTTGCTAGATGACGCAGCCTCTACACTTCGGTATAACCTCATGAAAGAAGAAAACGAGGAATACCTTGAAGCGGCAAAAAAAGGCGACCTTATTGAGGTGGCTGATGCCTTGGGAGATCAATTGTACATCCTTTGCGGAACCCTTCTTCGACACGGTCTTCAGTTTAAAATCGAAGAGGTGTTCCAAGAGATTCAACGGTCCAATATGAGCAAGCTTGATGAGGAAGGAAAACCAATATATCGGGCCGACGGAAAGGTCTTGAAATCGCCACTCTATTTTAGACCTGACATTGCAAAAGTCTTGCAATCCTAAGTTATCCACGGAAAGGTATGGAATAAAAAAGACAATGGGTTTAAGACAAACACTGAACCCGAGTACTTTTAACCTATAATTTCATTATGCTGGATTTAACACTTTTTTTCAAACCAACAGACACTGGTGATTTTGAAGCACATGCTTTGGGCTCAAATACCATCTTCTTTCCATCTAATACCAGTGATTTTATTCCTAAATCACTGTGTGTCTTTTCGGTAGGGGAGGATAATAATGGATTGTTCCGGGCGCCTTTTTACGCCTTATCACCACCGGAAAATGCAAGCATTCAATGCTATGACTTAGGCCATCTTCCCCAAGGTGCCACACAACAAGACACCGATTTTGCGATACAATCCGTCGTATCAGAACTGATTAAGAAGGAATGCATTCCAGTGGTTATTGGGACCGATATGAATCTGATCTTACCCATTGCCACCGGTTTCGAAATCACTGAGCAATTGATCAATATTTGTGCAGTGGAAGAACAAATTAATTTGGTAAATCCTGAAGAGGGAAAGGAGTCCTTAGATTATCTTTCTTCGCTCTTGCTGCGTAGACCCTGTTTTCTGTTCAATCATTCGACTTTAGGCGTACAGCCAAATCGCAATAATCCATTGGCCATTGGTCTCTATGAAAAGTTGTTTTTTGATGTTTGTCGCCTCGGGGCAATAAATTCAAATTATAAAGTCACAGAGCCCCTAATTCGAAACGCTGACATTATGGCGATCAACCTTAATGCGCTAAAGGCCTCTGAATTACAAAGAATAGGAGAAAATCCAAACGGCCTTACCTCCGAGCAGCTTTGTCAGATGGCAAAATACAGCGGGCTTTCTGATAAATTATCCTGTCTGGCAATCTGTAACGGTAAGCACAGCGAAGGCAATGAACCTCAAATGATAGCACACCTCCTTTGGTACTTTATCGAAGGACTTCAAAACAGAATGGGGGACTTTCCAGTGGGAAGTAAGAAAGACTATCTTCGCTTTACCGTCGTTCAAGAAAAAGATGAACTTACCCTAGTTTTTTATAAAAGTAACAAATCAGATCGATGGTGGATGGAAGTGCCTTACCCTCCAACAGAACACCGAAAACTTGAGCGCCATCATTTAGTTCCATGCGATCAATGGGATTACGAAAATGCCATGAAAAATGAATTGCCCGATTTATGGTGGAAGACCTATCAAAAGCTCGGGTAAATCACATTAAGGCATAGATTTTTTTTTTGATTTCAATTTTTTATTTATCTTAGCGAACGTTTTAAATAAGGGTTTTTATGCCCTTTTATTTAAAAAATGCAAGTTAAAACTACTCTATGAAGCTGATATACAATTTGTTAGCACTTTGTTTTTTTTGTGTAAACGCTGTTGTATTTGCACAACAAGACAAGTTGTTGACCCATTTCATGTATGACCGCATGAGCGTCAATCCGGGAGAAACAGGACTAGACGAAGGCATCTGTGCAACAACCATTTATCGTAATCAATGGGATAAGGTCAACGGAGCCCCAAATTCTGCCGTTTTAAACGTGGCGGGCAACATGAACCGCTTTTTTCCGGGTGGAGTCGGTATTTCTTTTTACCACGATGCCATCGGTTTTTCGCGTCAAAACAATTTGCTCCTAAATTACTCTTATCCTATTTCCTTAGGTAACGTGGGTACCCTTGGGGCAGGTATTGGTGTGGGGATGATGTCTTATTCGATGAATCCGAACTGGATTCCTCCCCAAACCCAAAACGACCCTTCCTTGCCTGGTGCGAATTTTAGTGCCGTTAGCCTTGATTTAAATTTTGGCTTGTTCTTGAAAGGTTCTAATTACTATGCTGGATTATCTTCAACCCACCTTAGCGAGTCCGAATTGTCCGGTGCGGCCAATGTCATTGGAGTAACGGGATACTCGACCGCACGTCACTACTATATTATGGGCGGATACAAAATGCCAAACGTCGGAAACGGCGCGTTGGATTTTAATGTTATGATGCGAACAGAATTCGTCAAATATTCGGTCGATATCAATTCTCGGTATTTCTTGAAGAAAGATGGAAAAGAATTAGGATATGCCGGTTTGACGTATCGAACATCCGATGCGTTGGGTATCATGGTAGGATACAATGCATTTAAGAATTTTACCGCAGGGTATTCTTATGATTTAACCATTAATAAATTATCAAGCATTTCTAGGGGCTCCCATGAGATGTTTGTAAAGTATTGTTATTATTTACCCATCCCTCCAAAAACCAAGGCGGCACACCCAAGGTGGTTAGGGGAGTAAGTAGTTTTTTAAGTATGTAACCATTTTCAATGTTCTCTCGTTATAAGCTCATTTTGAAAACCTGTAGCAAGTGTTTGAATGACGTTATGAACCAAAAAAGGAAAGAATGAAAAGAGTTTTTGTTTTAGGTTTTTTAGTATCAGTTTTAATGTCCTGTGATCCAGTGGACGGTAACCTCACAGGCGTGAAGGGAAGAGATACTTTTTATCCTGATATTCTTGGACCAGGTAAGGTGCCTTATGGAATGGTTTATGTTCCTGGGGGTGGATTCAAGGCAGGCCAAGACGAAGAAGAGGTCTTCAATTTGCAAACCGCTCGTAAAAGAGATGTATCAGTTCAAGCCTTCTACATGGACGCCTCTGAGATTTCCAACAACGAGTATCGTCAGTTCGTCAATTGGGTTCGTGACTCCATCGCTCGAGAAAAGTTATATCGCCGTCAATCGGGGGACGATGCTGAACAATGGGTTAATGTTCCCGATGCCTTTTTTAAAGAGCCTTATAGAACGGTAATGGCGCTAGGTTCAGACTTACAGGGTGGCAATACGCCGTTTGAGGCGTTTATTGACACAACAGGGCAGAAGGAATTGGATCTATTGTTTTTAAATACAACGGGTTACCAAGGACAGAAAAACAAAAAATTTAATAAAGTACCTCTTAAAAACAGCCAAAAACAAGCTTTCGATCGTAAAAACACAGAGTTAGTCATGAATTCCGAAGAGATTGAAGACATTTTCGCTGCTTATGACAAGAAGAACGGTAGTAAAATAGATGATCAAACACCCGATGCTAAAGCGAACGCAAACTTTAAAGATAACTTAAAAACCAATGGTGGTCGCATCGAAAACCGTAAGTATTTCACCTTGAATTGGGAAGTTCCTATTGATTATTCCGATGATGAAGTAGTATATCTGTTGTCTGACATGTACCTTCCGAAATCTGAGGAATATTATAACGGTAAGCAAATCGATACACGCTTACTATTTTATGATTATTACTGGATCGATTACAAAGAGGCGGCTAAACGGGGTAACGTTCAAACCATTGAGAATGCATATACGGAAACAATCAACACCTTATCGGATGGTACGCGTCGAAATCCAATGGGTAAAGACCAGAAAAACCCATTACACCGATCAACCCTCACGCCAGATGGGAACAGTGTTCTTTACGATGGTACCAATATCGATTTAGAGGCCAAACCGAACAATGTAAATGTGGTTGACACCTTCTTGATGAATCCAGGGCAAGATATGGATTTAGGATTTTCAAACAGTAAAGGCCAGCACAATGCAATTCGTGGGCATTCCGATCGTAGTCGATTCATTATCAAGGAAAAGATAAACGTTTATCCTGATACGCTTTGCTGGGTTAGGGACTGGACCTATTCCTTCCATGATGCGATGACCAAGAACTATTTTTGGCATACGGCTTACGACAATTATCCAGTGGTTGGAGTTACTTGGAGCCAAGCGAAGGCATTTTCGGTGTGGCGAACACAATTATTCCACAGCTGGTTGCAAGCGAACGGAGACCTTTATGTAAACGACTTTAGATTACCTACCGAGATGGAATGGGAAAAGGCGGCAAGAGGGGACTTGAACTCATCACCATACCCTTGGGGTGGGTATTACATCAGAAACACCGCCGGTTGTTTCTTGGCAAACTTCAAGCCTATGAGGGGTCGATACATGGAAGACGGTGGTTTTCACACGGTTAAGGTTTATTCATACAATCCCAACGGTTATGGATTATATTGTATGTCTGGAAACGTTGCGGAGTGGTGTAATACGGCCTATCATGAATCTATGATGGAAGTTGCGCATGATCTGAACATGGATTATACCTACGATGCTAAGGACGAAGAACCTGCAGTTCGTAAACGAAAAGTAATTCGCGGAGGTTCGTTCAAGGACATCGGTTGGTATTTAACGACCGCTGCAAGGTCTTATGAATATCAAGATACTGCCAAATGTTATATTGGATTCCGAAACGTAATGACCCATCTAGGACGCGGGGGACGTGACTTAGATGCTGAAAACGGGGAGGAAATTCAAAATGATATTCAGTTAAAATAAAAAAGCGTTAAATAAATCTAAAGTCTAACAGTTTAAATTAGTTAATTATGAGTGGTAATAAAGGAGGATTTTTTGCATCCAAAGGATACAAAAATTTAATGAAGTATGTTTATGGTTACGGAGCTTCGGTTGTAATCGCAGGAGCCTTATTTAAAATCATGCACTGGCCAGGTTGTGATATCATGCTGATCATTGGTCTATCTACAGAAGCGGTAATTTTTGCTCTTTCAGCGATGGAGCCCTTACATGCAGAGCCAAATTGGGCTGTATATTACCCTTATTTGTTACCTGAGGACGAACGTCCACAATCCAGCGCTGAGGAATTGGCGGCCTTCCCGAAGCCCCATGAAATTGGTGGTGGTAAAGGTTCTGGTGCAGGAGCTACAGAAATGATGGCAGAAATGATGGAAAAAGCGAAAATTGATCAGTCTTTATTGGATCGTTTAGGCAATGCCATGAGGGATTTAAGCCACAACGCGGAACAATTGAAAAGTGTTTCATCAGCGGCAACGGCAACGGATTCTTACGTAGCCTCCTTAGAAGCAGCAGCCACTAAGGTTTCTTCGCTTTCTGATGCTTATGAGCGTGCTTCTGTTTCCATTTCAGGATTAACCTCTTCCACAGCAGAAGGAGAATCTTTTGGAGAACAAATGCAGAAAGTGTCTCAAAACCTTGCTGCGTTGAATAATGTTTATGAATTACAATTGCAAGGTTCTTCAGCCCATTTGGAAGCTACACAAGGATTCCAAAAACAATTGGCAGAAATGATGCAAAACCTTTCGGCATCCGTGGAAGATACTCGCTTATACCGAGAAAATATGGCGGTACTTGCCCAAAACCTTACGGATTTGAATAATGTGTATGGTAACATGCTTAAGGCAATGCGTTCTTAATCGTTACCCAATTCGAGAAAATTATTTACAATATTTAAATCAATAAGAAATGGCAGGTGGTAAAGAAACCCCAAGGCAGAAGATGATTGGTATGATGTACCTGGTACTTACCGCACTTCTCGCCTTAAACGTATCTAAACAAATTTTAGATGCCTTTGTAGCAATTGAAGCTAACATTTATAAAGGTGCTATAGTTCAATTAGGAAGAGGTGATGGTTTTATTGATGGTCTTGAGTTAGCTATGCTGGACAGCACAGATAAATCAATGACTCCAGAGGCCAAAGCCCAGAAAAAGGAGAAAATAAGCGCAATTTTAAAATCAATTAAAGAAATTGATGTAGAAACCTCAAAGGTTATCAAGGAAATAGATGAAATTAAAATTCATTTATTGGAAAAGGTTGGTGAAGATGTTAAAACAGTTAAGCCTGATGATGATAACGTTATAGTATGGACGCCATATGACGCCAAGTATCCTTTACGTCCTTCAAAGTTGAATTTGGCAGCCATTAATTCAAAAGATAATTTTGATGTGCCTACCCACGAGTTAATTAACGACTTGAAGCCTGTGCCAGAAAGTTCAAAGGCAATAAAACTATGGAATGTTTACAACAACTTTAGAAAAATCCTTGTTGAGAAAACGGGCACCTACAAAGACAACGGAAAGCAATACACTGTTTCCATTCCTGGAAAGGGCATCAATGATTTTAACAACTATCCAGACTTGGAAAAAAAGGTAAAGGATATGCTAAAGAAAAATGGAAACAATGTGAATCCTATTGATTTAGGTGATCTTTCAACCATTTATGCGGAACTTACCAAGAAAGAATTTGATGTCTACAAAAATGGAGATTCAAAAACTGAGGCAGTGCACTGGATGGGACGAACCTTTTATCATGCACCGGTAGTTGGGGCTCTTGCCTCTCTAACTTCTTTACAGTTTGATGTTTTGAGTGCACGTGCAAAAGCACTAGGAATGATGGCCACAAGAGAGGCTCCTGTGGCACAATATTCCTTTAACCAAATTCAAGGGATAGCATACGCTAAAAATGTGGTTGTAAATCCTGGTGATCCTGTAGAGGTGGAAGTATTTATGGCCGCTTTCGATTCGGATAAACAACCAAAGGTAAATTTAAGTGGTGCCTCGGTTACGAAAATCGAAA
>JBJTWF010000040.1:0-9933 GCA_046081565.1 Flavobacteriales bacterium
AAAAGGGTACTTAGAAAAACCAAAGTCAACCCTGGATTCGCATTTCTGATCAGCACACCAAACGAACTCATAGAGGATTTGGTAGAGAATAATCCCGAGCAATTTAAAAACCAAACGTTTCGCTGCATAAAAGGCGATTTGTGTTTTTATCTAAAAAATGAGCGAAACGGGGTTTCACAAGCGCTATTTGGTAAGCGTAAAAAGCGCATGCGGAAAGTTAATAAACCTTGTTTTTAAAGAAAAACCCAAGGAGAATGTATACCTTTGAATGTGGATTTAAATGTCTTTGGTGAACCGTTGTTGTCTTGCTGTATGGACCCTATCACGGGGTTTACACGCGATGGATTTTGTAGCTTTCATGATGCAGACCAAGGTAGCCATTGGGTATGCGCTCAGATGACGGAATCGTTCCTCGCCTATAGTAAGTCGGTTGGTAACGATTTGAGCACTCCATGGCCTGCCTACCATTTTCCTGGATTAAAACCAGGAGATTTCTGGTGTCTTTGTGCGCTACGTTGGAAAGAGGCCTTTCTCGCTGGACATGCTCCGTTGGTAAAACTTGAAGCTACGTCGGAACATGCCTTAGGTATTATCGGCTTAACCACTTTGGTGCGTTTTGCCTATAAACCAAACCAACCGAAGGCATAAGGGAGATTGCACCTAACATCAATAAATTTACTAGCTTTGTTTGTTCTTAACTTTTCAATGATGAAATACCTATTCCTTTTGCTCGTGACGTTTTGCTTTTTAGGATCCCCTAATGCACAAGACCTGATAACCCTTAAAAATGGAAACCAAATCAACGGTAGGGTTCTTGAAATCACGCCTACCGCGGTTAAAATGAAAAAAACCTCCGATGGCCCCTTATATACCCTGAACCTTTCGGATATTAGCACCATCACCTATCAGAACGGTACGGTAGAAAAATTTGGTCCAGAACCCGCCGCCATGACAAGCCCCATTCAAATTCCCATTAAAAAGAAGGAGAAAGACCTCGAAGACGAAACGTTGATTCCCGTTAAAAAATACAGTGGTCCACGGGTTGGATGTACCTACATCAGTGCAGGAACTTCTCGGACAAGAATTGCAGAGGCCTTTGATCGAGCCGATATCACCCCCTTCATTTCCCAGTTTGGATGGCAATTTGAAACACGGTTATTCACCTTGGATAATGGCGCAGCTGGATTAGTGGAATTCATTCCCATGTTGGGAGGTTTGGAACAAGGACTGTTTTTACCCAGTGCTTCCGCAATTATCGGTTTTCGAACCGCTAAGGGACTTGAGTTTGGTGTAGGGCCAACCGTTTCCCTTTCGGGTTTTGGTTTGGTTATGGTGACAGGGGCCTCCTTTAAAGTGGGGAAAATTACCTTTCCTTTAAACATCGCGTTTACACCAAACATAAAGAAAATGATTCCGGATGAAATGGTTTATAACCCCAATACGGGTCAATATGACTTAGTCCCAGGATACCTTTCTAACTCGGGATTCAGGTTGAGTTTTTTGATTGGGTTTAATTCTAGAAAAGAATAACCATGAAAAAATGGCTTTTGATATCCCTCATTGGGTGTTGTTTTGGGCTGCTTCAGGCGCAAGATACCTTAGTGAAGATTTCAGGGGAAACCGTTTCGTGTACCTTGGTAGAAAATACGCAAGGGTATGTCTCTTATTATGAATCCGATAGCAATGCCCTGAACCTGCTGATGAAAAATCAGTTGCTCTACCTTAAACCCGCAGCGGGTAATCATGAATGGTGCTTTCAAAACGACACCATCGTAAGTAAAGGTCAGGTGAGCCCCCTAATCCTGGTTGGAAAAGTGTTAGGCATTACCCCAGATACCGTTACTCTTTTTTGCCCTCGAAAAGAACAACCGTATAATCAAAAACTACCCGTCAAAGAATTACTTTTAATCAAATTGTCCAATGGATCGATTGAAACATTTTATAACCCCATAAGCACAAATTCGCGTTTATCATCCTACACCTTGGGAGAGAATGATGCGGTGAAATATTATAAAACACCCTATGGATTAATTGTTTCAGAGGTTATGCTTGGACTCCTTGTTTACCCAGGCCTTATCGGGGTAGCAGTAACCTTTGTCCCCCCTAAAAAAGTCGATAACCCCAATAACCCTAACAACGAATTATTAAAAGTAGATAACGAGTATAAAAAGGGATACACAACGATGGCCCGAAAGAAAAAAACTAAAGACAGCCTCATCGGTTTGTGTAGCGGAATACTCACCACTGTAGCAATCGTTATAGGGGTTAACTTATAACAAGGTTTGAACCGATTTCGATGGAACGCTTACACTATCCGTATCTCACGCTTCCTTCGGTATTTTACGCCCCGCTCGAACTCGAGCCTTTGGATCGTTCGACCCTTTGGATTGAAAACCATTCGTTAGCGGAAGAACTCAACCTTTCCAAGGAATATTTACCCCAAATCCTTGAAACGATCCAAGGTAATAAACGAACCCGGATCAAATCCGTATTTGCTCAAGCCTATGCAGGGCATCAATTTGGCCATTTCACGATGCTGGGGGATGGAAGAGCGGCAGTTGTAGGAGAATTGGCCCTTAAGGATCGGTACCTTGAAATTCAACTGAAAGGAAGTGGACCTACCCCCTACTCACGTGGCGGAGATGGCAAAGCCACCTTAAAATCTATGTTGCGGGAATACCTCTACAGCGAGGCCATAAACGGCCTAGGCATTCCATCCTCACGATCGCTTGGTATTATTCGTACGGGGGAAGAAATACGCCGTGAAACCAATGAACCCGGTGCGATTTTGATACGGCTAATGCAAAGCCATGTTCGCGTGGGCACCTTCGAGTACGCACGCTATTTTCAAGACCATGACGCGTTGAAAGCACTTTTTACCTATTGTGCGGATCGGTTTTATCCGACCGTGATGGAAGAAGAGAATCCCGTGCTGAGCTTTATATCCAAGGTAGCAGAAAAACAATTCGACCTCATCGCCCAATGGATGCGGGTTGGATTCATTCATGGCGTAATGAATACGGACAATACTTCCATTACGGGAGAAACCTTTGATTATGGTCCTTGCGCATTTATGAATTCGTATGAACCTTCGACGGTATACAGTTCGATCGATCGCCAAGGACGTTATGCCTTTGGCAACCAGCCAAACATTATTGCTTGGAACATGGTTCGACTCGCCGAGGCATTACTACCGTTGGTAGATCCGGTGGAAAAACGAGCCATTGCCAAGGCCACCGCATTAATCGAATCCTTTGAGTCGCAATGGAAAAAAACCTATTATGGTATGATGCTCCAAAAAATTGGCTTGCCTGAAGACCATGAAAAAGGACACGAATTAGTCGATTCATTGCTCTCGCTCATGAGCGCCCATGGCACCGATTATACCAACACGTTTGCGAGCCTATGTCATGATATAGATCCAACGCTAACACCGTGGAGTATTCCTGCCTTTAATGCATGGAAAAAGAAATGGACCAAAACCATTGAAGGTTCGAGAACGCAGACGTCAGAAACGTTGAAACGAATGCAAGCGATGAACCCCGTAATAATTCCAAGAAACCACTGGGTAGAAAAAACCATCGATGCGGCGATTCACGCGGAAGGCATGCAAGCCTTTTTGGAAGCGATTACACCCTTCGCTTCGCCCTATAATACCCCTAAGGATTCCGCGCTTCTGCATCCACCACCGAAAGCCTGGGAAGCAACCTTTAAAACCTACTGCGGCACCTAATCGATTTGAACTTTTTACATCGATTTTTGTTTTTACTTTTGTTTGTAATAGTATTACTATTATTTTTGCAAGTAAAACTATCAAATGAGATCGATTACGGTAAACATTAATCCGAACCTTTATGGTAAAGATCCTTCTGGATCGGAATTGGGATTGAAAATACTCAAGGAAGGACTTCGCTTAATGGACGAAATAGGTTTTGAAGCCTTTACCTTTAAAAAACTTGCCTATGACATTGATTCTACCGAGGCTACCCTCTATCGATATTTTGACAACAAGCATGTTTTCCTCTTGTATTTGATTAATTGGTATTGGGGCATTATTGATTATCGGTTAAAAATTGCAACCGCCAATATAGTAAATCCATCCGAGAAGCTAAAACGTGCGCTTCACGTCCTTACGGGATTACCCGATCCTACGGATGAGGGAAGTTTTCCGGAAGAAGCAACCCTCAAACGCCTACTCATCAATGAATCCAGTAAAGCCTATCACACGAAAATGGTAGACTACGAAAATCAGATGGGAGTCTATGTGGTATACAAAAGCATTGTAGCTCGACTGGCAAAATGGGTCCTGGAGGTAAATCCCAGCTTTCCTTACCCTGAAATGTTGATTTCTACGCTCATTGAAAACGCCAACCAACAACGTTTCTTTCTACAACATTTACCACGATTGACCAATGATAACCCAGAACTCGATACGGTTGAAGCCTTTTCTTTATTAGTATTAAACAAAACCATACAAATGTCATGAAACAAGAAGAAATGACCCCGCTTAAACGGCTTTTTTCAATGCTTAAACCCGACAATGCAGAAATTCGTAACGTATACATATTTGCTGCATTTAGCGGGGCTGTAGGGTTAGGATTACCTATTGGTATTCAAGCCATTGTGAATTTCATTCAAATGGGGCGCGTGAGCACCTCCTGGATTGTTTTGGTCGTTTTGGTTATGTTGGCCATTCTGATATCAGGCCTACTAAACATTGCTCAAATGCGGATCACCGAAAACCTGCAACAGAGAATTTTTGTTCGTTCAGCTTTAGATTTTACCGACCGTATTCCTCTAATCGAAACGGAATCGCTGACCAAACAATATGCTCCAGAATTACCCAACCGTTTTTTTGATACCATTACCATTCAAAAAGGATTATCTAAACTTATTCTCGATTTTGCCGCCGCATCCTTACAAATTGTTTTTGGCCTCATCTTGCTTTCGTTTTATCATAGTTTCTTCATTTTCTTCGGTATTGCCTTGCTGCTGCTATTGTTTTTAATTTTTCGCATCACGACAGAAAAAGGCTTTCGATCAAGCCTTCGAGAATCGAATTACAAGTATAAAATCGCCCATTGGCTTCAGCAAATAGCCTATACCCGATTCAGTTTTAAAATGGCAGGAACCCCTTCTTATTTAATGCATAGGACCGATACCTATTTAATGGAATACCTTAGAAGTAGGAACGAGCATTTCAAAATATTACGCCAGCAGTATTTGTACTTAATTGGTTTTAAGTCCATCATTGCCATGGCTTTACTCGTCATCGGCGGACTTTTGGTCATTAACCAAACGATGAATATTGGTCAATTTGTTGCGGCAGAAATTATCATCTTACTGATTTTAAGTTCGGTGGAAAGACTGATTGTTAGCCTTGAAACGGTTTACGACTTACTTACCGCAATTGAAAAAATTGGGCAGGTGACGGATTTAACGCTCGAACACAAGGAAGGGATAGAGATTCCCGAAAGCGAAGCCGGATTTTCGATACAATTTGATGCCGTAACCTATCACAATGATCTTACCAACGAAAAGGTATTAAACCATTTTAGTCTTTCGATTGAACCCAATTCCATCGTTTTGCTGGATGCAGACAATACCGTATCGGTAAACGTACTTTTTTGCATGCTGGGAGGAATTTACCACCCATCGGCAGGTAGCGTTTCATTAAACCAAATCCCAATTGGCAATTTAAACCGAGAATTCATTCGAAACCGCATCGGTAATATGCTCAGTCAAGACCTCATTGTGCATGCTACCCTTCTGGAGAATATTACCTTGGGAAGAACCTATGTCAGCTTCGGAGAGGTACAAGAGGTCTGCGAAGCGCTTCTTTTGACTCGTGACATTCAATCGCTTCGTGAAGGATTTAATACCTTACTCAATCCCGAAGGTCATTTTCTCTCAAAAGCATGCATTCGGAAAATCTTACTTGCACGCGCATTGGTCGGATTCCCCAAACTGGTCTTACTGGAAGAACCCTTTCATGATATTCCAATAAACGAAAGACCACAAGTACTTTCAGTACTCAAAAACCGTCCAAATTGCACGCTTTTAATACAATCCAATGACGAAACCTTGAGAGGGTTAGCCCTTCAATCTATTGTCGTTCAAAACGGAATTCGAATCGCATAAAAAACATCCCATGCTCAATATTTCTCCGCAAAATAGAAACCATATAGAAGAGGAGCAGTATCACTCCTACCAAACGGTTAGTAAAGAAAAATCATCTCGAAAGCTACGAATTACCCTGTATTTAATTGGAGGGGGCCTGCTTGGAATTATGTTTCTCCCGTGGACACAAAACATTCGCTCTGGTGGAAAGCTAACGACGTTGAGACCGGAACAAAGACCTCAAACCATCAATACCATCATCGGAGGGAGGATCGAAAAATGGTATGTAAAAGATGGAGATTTCGTCAAAAAAGGCGATACCATTCTTTTTATTTCGGAGATTAAAGATGGTTATTTTGATACGGCTTTAGTGGATAGAACCTTGAACCAAATTAGAAACAAGGAACAATCGGTGGTCTCATACGAACAAAAGGTAAATGCCTTAGATACACGAATTGATGCCTTATTGCAATCCTCCAGCCTAAAGATGAGGCAAGCTAGAATCAAATACCAGCAGAGTAAATTAAAAATTACCAGCGATAGCATGGAATGGATGGCAGCACAAACCAACTTAAAAATTGCCCAAGACCAAGTTAATCGCTTCGAAGAATTAAAGCAACGGGGATTAAAATCACAAACGGAATTGGAAATGCGTCGATTAACCCTTCAACGAGCCCAAGCAAGCCTAGTTGGCACGGAACAAAAATACCTGCAAAGTCAAAACGACCTCAAGGATGCATTGGTTGAGGTAAACGCTACCGAAGCCAAATACCAAGATGAAATCGCGAAAGCAGAATCGGATAAAATGTCTGCGTTAACCAACATGTACGACGCTGAAGTTGATGTGACCAAGTTGCAAAGCGAAGCGGCGGGCTACAGCATTCGTAATGGAAATTACATCATTACCGCTCCACAAGATGGATTCGTTACGAAAATTTTAAGCACAGGAGTCGGACAAGTAATTAAAGCGGGGCAAGAAATCGCTACCATTATGCCGCAAAACTACAACCTTGCAGTAGAAATGTTTGTTCGCCCCATGGATTATCCCCTACTCCGTAAAGGTCAAACCGTACGAATGCAGTTTGATGGTTGGCCGGCCATTGTTTTCTCAGGATGGCCAAATAACAGTTATGGAACCTATGGAGGAAGAATTTTTGCTATCGATAATTTTACGTCCGAAAACGGTATGTTTCGTGTGCTTATTTCACCCGACCCTACAGACCATCCATGGCCAAAATCACTGCGTGTTGGCGGTGGTGTTAACGCCATGATTTTACTTTCAGACGTGATGGTTGGCTATGAAATATGGAGAAACATCAATGGGTTCCCTCCTAATTTTTATGAAACCCATTCAAAAAATCAATCCAAAGAATCGAAACCAAAAACCGAAATCGATTCCGATGAAAAATAAGCGTTTATTCTTAGCTTTCCTTTGGGCTATTGCTCGTTCTTGGGGACAAGTGCCGCTTACCGAGCAGGCCTTTTTAGAAGTGGTGTTAAAAAACCATCCTATGGTGCTTCAAAGTAACCTTAAACCGCTAATGGGAGGTGCCGCAATGCTCAAAGCGAAAGGAGCATTCGATCCAAAATTTTCCGGTTCTTTGGAACAAAAATATTATGATGGTAATCAATATTATTCGCTTTCCGATTTTGGACTTTCGTTGCCAACTTGGTATGGACTAACCGTGAAGAGCGGATTGGAAAGCAACCGGGGTTCATACATGGATCCGCAGGCGAAGACACCCGGGGGTGGCTTATTTTATGGAGGCATCTATGCAAACCTTGGTCAAGGATTAATGATCGATCAACGAAGGGCAGACATCCAAAAGGCTGAAGTGTTTAAAAAACAAAACGACCAAGAACAACGGTATATGTTGAACCAATTGGTTTATGAATCTGGATATTCCTATTGGAATTGGTTCCTGGCCTATCACACAAAGGAAATTGTATTAAAAGCCTATGAAGTTGCAACGCAACGGTTCGAGGCCATTAAAACTACAGCTGAACTGGGAGACCGCGCATTTATCGATACCGTTGAAGCAGGTTTACAGGTACAAAACCGCCTCAGTATGTTGCGGGAGGCAGAAATGCGACTCGCGAATGAGGCTGCGATTCAAGAAACGTTTCTTTGGACACCCGAAACGGAACCCCTCACCCTTTCATCAAATAGCCTTCCGAGTGCGCTACGCGATTGGAATGCCTCAATCGCCTTGGTAAATTATGCGGATTCCATGGTTGAAAACCACCCCTACCTTCAAATCAGTCAGTTTAAAATCGATGCCCTAGAAATTGACCAAAAACTCAAAAGAGATCGCTTAAAACCCTTGGTAGAATTCAATTACAACCTTTTAAATGAACCCGTAAATTACAATCCCTTCTCCAGCCTGAACATTAATGACTACAAATGGGGAATGTCAGTTCAAATGCCTCTTTTCTTGAGAAAGGAACGCGGTGACCTTCAGTTGGCAAGGCTAAAAATTAACGACGCGCAACTCGAATTAAAGCAAACGAAGGCCTATTTAAAAATGAAAATACAAACGGCAGGGATAGAATTGTCAAACAGCCTAAATCAATTAAACATTCTAAACCAGACGGTAAATGATTCGAAAGCCCTCCTCGACGCAGAAAAAGAAATGTTCGAAAACGGGGAAAGTTCCTTGTTCTTAATCAACATGCGTGAATTAGCCTATGTTCAATCGGAACTAAAACGTTTGGAGTGGATGGCAAAAAATAAACAATTAGGCTATACCTTAGGCTTTTCGACCGCAACCTTGTACTAACTTCCGTCAAATTAATCCTATTTTTGTCCTATAAACACCGGCCTTTTTTGGATATGAATAAATACGCTTTCTTTTTAGTCTTTACCCTCGGCTGTCTCTTTGGAAATGCGCAGGAGAATGCTTTGGAAAAAAATCATGCAGAGGGATTGGCAAAAGCCAAAATGGGGGATTACAAAGGGGCCATACAATCCTTTGATAAAGCCATCGAAGCACTTCCCATGGATGCCCATGCGTGGTACAACCGTGGAATGGCTAAAAACATGTTAGGAGAATACGAATCAGCCCTGTATGATTTCGGAACCTGTATTGCTTTGAAGCCCGCGTACGAGAAGGTGTGGTACAACCGAGGACTTACAAAACTTTATCTAAGTCAATACGACGGAGCCCTCTTCGATTTCGCTCAAGCCATTCAAATAGACCGTGAATACGCATCAGCCTATTTTTATAGAGCCTATGTTTATGAACTGAAAGGGCTTTATGAATTTGCGTGCATCGATTATCGAAACGCCGCAGCTAAAGGATACAACGTTCCCATAAAGATCAAAGAAGCCTGCCTTGACACAACCTATGCTGGTTTTATGCGAAATCCAATACTTTATCTTCAAGAGGGTGCAAAAAAAAAGCGATATGGTTATTCCTCGGCCCATCCCATTCGGGTGGGTTATATGGAAAATGTAGAGCGTTACCTCCGCTTGCTTCGCTCCCCTAAGGGTACGTTCGTTTACTATGAGATGGTAGCGAAAGAACCAAAACCCATCGTGGACATCACCTTCGAAAATAAACGAGGAAAAAGCGTTTCAAAAAGGCTTTATTTTGATTGCACAAGCTATCAGAAACCCTTGCGAGTCCGGGGGATGAAAACGTTTACTCTACCCCTTTAAAATCAGCGTGCACCATTCGCTCAACAATTTTGGCTCCTTGAATTGCTAAGGGAATACCGCCACCCGGGTGCACCGTGACACCGGCAAAATATAATCCCTTTAACGTAAATGCAGCATTGGGATGACGGTAGAAAGCTGACATTCTTGAATTG